>JAYTZZ010000084.1:0-4885 GCA_043741595.1 Hyphomicrobiales bacterium
CGGCGCCGGTCAGCGCCAGCGCCTTCCGCTCCGTGTCGCCGATCGGCCCGTGAGCGATCACGCCACCGGCAAACGCGTGTTGCAACACCGTGAAGCCGATGAGGAGGACGATGAGCACAAGCCCGCCGGCAAGTGCCGGCTGCACGACGTCATTGACGAGACTGCCGGTGACCGTCAGCCATGCCGCAAACGTCCAGACCAGCAAGAGCACCCACGTCGGGATCAGCATGATCGCGCGGTCGTATTGGTGGGTGGCGAGCCAGACGATGATACCGAAGCCGAGAATGGCCATCAGGCCGATGGAGAAACGCGCGATGCCGGCGGCAACCGACGGTTCGATCACCGCCACGCCGAGCAGGATCGCAAGCCCGATCAGCCAGCCGATGGTGAGATGGCTGTAGCGCACGTGCCATCGGTTCAGGTTGAGGTAGGTGTAGCTGAAGATGACGAGCGAGGCCGCCAGGAACACCTCGGCGCCAGCCCGCCACATCTGATCGGCGCCGGGCGCGATATTGATGACGCGGTTCCAGAAGCCGAAGTCGACGCAGAGGTAGATGAGCACCGCCCAGGCGAGCGCAGCCGTCGCCGGGAACATAGCCGTTCCTCTGACCACGAACACGACCGTCATGAAAAGGGCGAGTAGGCCGGCAATACCGAGCACGATGCCGCGATAGAGCGTGTAGCTGTTCACCGAGTCCTTGTAGGCGTCGCCGTCCCAGAGATAAATCTGCGGCAGCTCGGGTGTTCTGAGTTCCGCCACGAAGGTCACCACCGCGCCGGGGTCGAGCGTGATGCGGAAGACATCTGCTTCCTGGCTCGGCTGTCGATCTGGAGCGAACCCCTGGCTCGGCGTGATGTTGGCGATGCGCGATGCGCCGAGGTCCGGCCAGAAAAGTCCGGAACCGGCGAGACGGAAGTGCGGCGCCACCAGCAGGCGGTCGATCTGCTCGTCGCCGTTGTTGATGAGCGCGAACACCGCCCAGTTGGAGGCGCCCGTCCCCTCGCGCGCCCGCACTTCGATGCGCCGGACGATGCCGTCTGCGCCGGGAGCCGTCGAAACCTGGATTCGATCGTCCTGCTGACGGAACAGTTGAACTGCCAACGTCAGATCAAGCGTCTTGCCGTCCAGAGGCACGGACGCAGCCTCAAGCGCGTCGGCGGGGACGGACGCGAGAGAAAACGCCAGCACTGACAGGACGAGAACCGCGATCCGACGCGCGAACTGCAACAGATTCTCCGGGTATTCGGAACGATTCGAAACTCTACACCGGGGAACCGCGAGGCGCGACAAGCCATTCCCCAACACGGTGAAGAGCCGGAAGCCCTTACCGGGGATCGTCGCGAACCAGCCCATACAGAATGTGGTCCTGCCAGCGCCCATCGATGCACAAGTACTTGCGCGCGTACCCCTCGCGTTGAAATCCGACCTTTTCGAGGAGGCGAATGGAGGCGGCGTTGTGGGGGAGGCAAGCGGCGTCGACACGGTTGAGATGCAGGGTATCGAAGGCAAAACCGACCACTGCGCGCACAGCAGCTGTCATCAGGCCCTTGCCGGCATGCGGCTTGCCCATCCAGTAGCCGAGGGTTGCCGTTTGCGCGACGCCACGCTGGATCTGCGCCATCGTCAGCCCGCCGAGCAGCGTTTCGCCATCGGTGGAGAACACGAAGAACGGATAGCCGGTACCGTTGCGCACTTCGCGCTGGTACCGCCGAAGACGCCTGCGGAAGGCGAGCTTGGTCAGGTCGTCGCCCGGCCATATCGGCTCCCACGGCGCCAAGAACGACCGGCTCTCTTCGCGGAGCCGCGCCCATTGCGGATAGTCGCCAACAGTAGGCGTGCGCAGCATGATGCGGTCGCCGCGGATCGTCGGGTAAGCATTGTTGGTCGAGATCGAACGAAGGAACGCCATCGCCGGTCCGCTCACGCTACCGCGCTGGCCGGCACACGAGCGCCGAACCGCTCGGCGACCTTGTCGTGACTCATCATGCCGCCGAGCGCGCCGACGGATGCAACGGTTGGCGTGCTGCCGGTGAAAATGTCGCCGGCAAGCTTCCGCACTTCGGCGACGGTGATGGCGTTGATGCGCGCTACGAGTTCGGCAGTCGGGATATGCCGGCCGAACAGTAGAAGCTGGCGGGCGAGTTGCCCGGCGCGGGCCGTGGGACTCTCCAGCGTCATCAGGAGGCCGGCGCGAAGCTGCGCCCGCGCCCGGTCGAGTTCGCGTTCATCGATGTCATGGGCGGCGCGCTCCAGCTCGCCGAGCATCACCGGCATGAGCTCGGCCACGTCGTCGGGGCCCGTCGCCGCATGCACGCCGAACATGCCCGTATCCGAGAAGCTCCAGTGGAAGGCATAGATAGAATAGCAAAGGCCGCGCTTCTCGCGCACCTCCTGGAAGAGGCGCGAGGACATGCCGCCACCCATGATCGCGGCCAGCACCTGCGCCGTATAGAACGCGTCCGATGAATACGGCCGGCCTTCGAAGCCGACCATGACCTGCGTTTCCTGCAGATGATCGCGTGGCTCGCGCCGTTCGCCTCCGCGGTAGGTCGCCGCCACCGGTTCAGGACCGGCATTTGTTCCGAGATCGCCGAACCGCTCGCCGGCAAGCGCGACCAGTTTGTCGTGGTCGACCGCGCCAGCCGCCGCCAGCACCATCGCCGGACCGCGATAGTGGAGGCCAAGGTAGTCATCGAGCATTGAGGGCTTGGTCGCCTCGACCGTTTGCGGCGTGCCGAGAATGGTGCGGCCGATCGGTTGGTTTGGGAAGGCGGCTTCGGTGAAGAGGTCGTAGACCCGATCGTCGGGCGTATCGAGCGCGGCTCCGATTTCCTGCACGATGACATGCTGCTCGCGTTCAAGCTCCGCCGGATCGAACACGGAGTTCCGTAGGATGTCGGAGAGAATGTCGACGGCGAGTGTCACATCATCCTTGAGAATGCGTGCGTAGTACGAGGTCGTCTCGACGCTCGTCGCGGCGTTGACTTCTCCCCCGACCGCCTCGATTTCCTCGGCAATCTCGATGGCCGAACGCGTACGCGTTCCCTTGAACGCCATGTGTTCCAGTACATGAGAGAGGCCGTGCTCGTTGTCACGTTCCGATCGCGACCCGGCGCCGACCCAGACGCCCAGCGCCGTGCTCTCCAGGTGATCCATCGCATGCGTCACGACGGTCAGTCCGGAAGGAAGATGCGACAGGCGGACGGTCATCGGCTGTTACGCTTTCTCGACGGCAGCGCTGGCGCGCGCCCGAATATGGTCTTCCACGGCCCTTTGGTCGTTGGCAAGCGTCACGAAGCGCTCAGGCTTAACGAGGATGTCGGCAAACCCTTGCGGAAGCTGAGGTTCGACCCCTGCCGCAGCTTTGACGGCATCGGAGAATTTCGCCGGGTGCGCGGTCGCGAGCGTCACCATCGGCACGCCCTTCTCGGCAAACCGGGCGGCGACCGAGAGCCCGACCGCGGTATGTGGATCGGCAAGGAACCCGGTATCGGCAAACGTCTTGGCGATGGTCGCGGCCACCTCCATCTCATCCGCCCTCCCGGCGGCGAAGTCGGCCCGGATTGCCGCGAGAGCCTTGCCATCGAGAGTGAATGCGCCGCTCTTGGCGAGGTTGCCCATGTGCTCGCGGACAGCCGCGGCATCGCGGCCCGATGCCTCGAACAGCAGTCGCTCGAAATTGGAGGACACCTGAATGTCCATGGACGGCGAGGACGTGGCGGTAACGCCGCGCACGTCATATCGCCCGGTCGCGAGCGTCCGCGCGAGAATGTCATTGACGTTTGTGGCGATCACCAGCGTGTCGATACTGAGTCCCATGCGTTTCGCCGCGTAGCCCGCGAAGATGTCGCCGAAGTTTCCCGTCGGCACCGTGAATGAGACCGGGCGGCGCGGCGCGCCAAGGGCCGCGGCGGCGGTGAAGTAGTAGACGATCTGCCCGATAATCCGCGCCCAATTGATCGAATTAATCCCCGACAGGTGCACTCCGTCGCGAAATGCCGCATTGCCGAAGAGGCCCTTCACGATCGATTGGCAGTCGTCGAAGGTTCCCTTGATCGCGATGGCATGAACGTTCGGCGCCGCGACGGTCGTCATCTGTCGCTGCTGGAAAGACGACACGCGTCCTTCCGGGAAAAGAATGAAGACATCGACGTTGCTGCGACCGCGGAACGCTTCGATCGCGGCGGCGCCCGTGTCGCCTGAGGTGGCGCCCACGATTGTCACCCGCGATCCACGCTTGGCGAGCACATGATCCATGAGCTGAGCAAGGAGCTGCATGGCGACGTCCTTGAAAGCGAGTGTCGGCCCGTGGAACAGCTCCAGCACATAGGTGTCGTCGCCGAGTTTCCTTAGCGGCGCCACTTCGGGATGGCGGAACGTGGCATACGCCGCGCTGCACATTGTCTTCAGGTCAGAATCGGCTATTTCCCCGCTGACGAATGGCCGGATGATCTCGAACGCAGCGTCGGCGTATGGGCGACTGGTCAGGCCAGCGATGGCTTCAGCCGAAATCTGAGGCCAGTTGGCGGGCACGTAGAGGCCGCCGTCGCGCGCGAGGCCCGCGAGGAGGACGTCGGAGAAACCAAGCGTCGGTGCGAAGCCGCGCGTACTCAGGTATTGCATGGCGCAAACAACGCCTTCCGCCGCGTTGTGGGGATACTCTCGACCCTAGCCGCCGCCGCTGCCCCCAGCAAGCGCGCTCATCCCCAACCGCGTTCCCGCATCCGTCGCCAACGACGGGGGCCACTGCTATAGAAAGGCCGCAATATTAAGGGGATGTGAGGCGATGCGACTTTCCAGCTCAACCGATTCCATCGTTCACTTGGTCGCGCGCCTGTTCGCCGTTGCCGTCGTAGGGAGCCTCGCCGCCGCGTGCGCATCTAC
>JAYTZZ010000085.1:0-1994 GCA_043741595.1 Hyphomicrobiales bacterium
CCAAGCCCGGCTTCAAAACTGTCATCGCGTCGCAAGCCTCGGCCAAGGTTTCGTTCCGTCTGGTTGGCAATCAGGATCCGGCGAAAATCGCGAAAAGCTTCCAGGAATTCGTTCGCGCGCGTATTCCGGGAGACTGCAAGGTCGAGTTCACCTCCTACGCCGGCAACCCGGCGCATCGCCTTCCGATGGACGGACCGTGGCTGCCGCGCACCCGCCGCGCTCTTGCCGCCGAGTGGGGGCAGGAACCGGCGCTCATCGGCGGCGGCGGTTCGATTCCCGTCGTCGGCGATTTCAAGTCTGTCCTCGGCCTCAACTCCGTGATGGTCGGCTTCGGGCTCGATGACGACCGCATCCATTCGCCGAATGAGAAATACGACCTCACTAGTTTTCACGGTGGCATCCGCTCATGGGCGCGCATTCTCGCGGCGTTGGCTGAATAAAAAGACCCCGCTCGGGGCGTGGCCGGTTCGTGTGAGCCGGAAGCCTACATCCGGTACTTCTTGTGGCAGGCCCCACAATCGCCGCCGACGGCGCCGAACGCGGTCTTGAACGCGTCCAGCCCATTCGCCGCAGCGTCGGCCGCGGCGTTGGCGTCGGTCGCGAGCTTTGCCGCGAGTGCCTTGAAGTCTTCCATGTTCTCCCAGATCGCTGGAGAAGCCTTGGTGTCGCCCTGATCGCTTCCCTCGGGGAAGAGGGTTGGGAATGTTGCCATGTCGCTGACGATCGTTTTCATCGCCTCGGCGGCCTTCGTCGCGTCGAATGGCGTGGTGCCTTTGACCATGTCGAAGGCTACCTTCGAGGCCGCGCCGTTCGCCTTCATGAGAAGCTGCCGGGCGACGATCGGATCGTCCTGCCCGAACGCAGTGCCCACGAGAACGACGCTCAACGCGGCAAGCGCCAACCCAACTCTGAATCGCATGCTGAACTCTCCTGGCAGGTCTTGGGACTGTGATGGTCGCAAGGGGAGAACACGCGAGGCAAGCTTTCAAGTCGCTGGTCACGTAAGCTTGAACGTTGATTGCCGCTTTGTTCTCCGGTCAATAAGGTGGCAGCATTCGAGCGGCGAGGCGGCATGGCGGTTCTGCAACAGGGCAAGGTCTATCTCGGTTCGAGCGCGCCGCCTGAACGCACGCCCCAGTACGTCGCCCTTCCGTTCGCTAACCGCCACGGCCTCATTACCGGCGCCACCGGCACAGGCAAGACCGTCTCGCTCCAGATCATGGCGGAGGGTTTCTCCGCCGCCGGCGTGCCGGTATTTTGTGCCGACGTGAAAGGTGATGTCGCGGGTCTCGCAGCCGCCGGCGAGATGAAGGATTTCCTCCAGAAACGCGCCGAGGACATCGGCTTCTCCGCCGAATACCGCTCTTCCGCGTTCCCCGTCGTCTTCTGGGACTTGTTCGGCAAAGACGGGCACCCCATTCGCACGACAATCTCGGAGGTTGGCCCGCTCCTGCTCTCGCGGCTGCTCGATCTAAACGACACGCAGGAAGGCGTCCTCAACATCGCGTTCCGCCTTGCGGATGAAGAGGGGCTTCTCCTCCTCGATCTGAAGGACCTGCAGGCGCTCCTGGTCCACGTCGCCGACAAGGCGAGCGAACTCACGACGCGGTATGGCAACGTGTCCAAGGCGACGGTCGGCACTGTCCAGCGCGCGCTCCTTGTTCTGGAGGAGCAGGGCGGCGCGCAGTTCTTTGGAGAGCCGGCGCTCGACATCAAGCAGCTTATGCGGACCGGAACCGACGGCCGCGGTCTCATCAACATCCTGGCGGCCTCGACGCTGATGCAGTCGCCGCGCCTCTACGCGACGTTCCTGCTCTGGCTGCTGTCGGAGCTGTTCGAGGATCTCGACGAAATCGGCGACCCGGAGAAACCGCGTCTCGTATTTTTCTTCGACGAAGCGCACTTGCTCTTTAGCGACGCCCCGAAGGCGCTCCTCGAAAAGATCGAGCAGGTCGTGCGCCTCATTCGTTCGAAAGGCGTCGGCGTTTATTTCG
>JAYTZZ010000086.1:0-24476 GCA_043741595.1 Hyphomicrobiales bacterium
GCAAGACCGGCCGCAACTTTGCCGCCGGCATGTCGGGCGGTATCGCCTACGTGCTCGACGAGGACGAGACGTTCGCGTCGCGTTGCAATCTCTCCATGGTCGAGCTTGAGCCCGTGCCCGAGGAAGACGACATGCTCGAGCGCCTGCAGCATCACGGTGGCGACATCGAGTACAAGGGCCTTGTCGACGTCATGGCCGACATGACCAGCAACGACGCCGCGCGCCTCTACCAGCTCATCGCCAACCACGCCCGCTTCACCGGCTCGGCGCGCGCACGCACCATTGTCGATAACTGGAACGACTATCTGCCGAAGTTCCGCAAGGTCATGCCGGTCGAGTACCGGCGCGCCCTGACCGAACTGAAGGCACAGGAACAGGCCGGGCCCACGCTCCGCCGCGCAGCCGAGTAACGAGCATGGGCAAGGTCACCGGGTTTCTCGAGATCGATCGGCGGGACCGGCGTTATGCGCCGGCGCCCGATCGCGTGCGCCACTATCGCGAGTTCACGATCCCCCTGTCGGAGGAAGCGAACCGCGATCAGGCGGCCCGCTGCATGGACTGCGGTATCCCCTACTGCCACACCGGCTGTCCGGTAAACAACCAGATCCCTGACTGGAACGACCTCGTCTATCGTGGCGAGTGGCAGCGGGCGCTCGTCAATCTGCACTCCACCAACAACTTCCCGGAGTTCACTGGCCGCATTTGCCCAGCGCCCTGCGAAGCCTCCTGCACACTGAACATCATCGATAACCCGGTCACCATCAAGACGATCGAATGCGCCATCGTCGACCGCGGTTGGGCCGAAGGCTGGATCAAGCCGGAGTTGCCGCATCGCAAGACCGGCAAGTCGGTCGCCGTCATCGGTTCGGGCCCGGCGGGCCTCGCCTGCGCCCAGCAACTCGTCCGCGCCGGCCACGACGTCCATGTCTACGAGAAGGACGCGACTCCGGGCGGATTGCTCCGCTACGGCATCCCCGACTTCAAGATGGAGAAGCGCCACGTCGCTCGCCGCGTCGAGCAGATGGAAGCCGAGGGCGTCACCTTCCATTGCAACGTTCACGTCGGCATCGAGCTCGATATCGCCGATCTGCTGCATCGCCATGACGCCGTGGCGCTCGCCGGCGGTGCCGAGAAGCCGCGCGACCTGCCAATCCCGGGGCGCGACCTCGAGGGCATCCATTTCGCCATGCAGTTCCTGCCGCAGCAGAACCGTCGCGTCAGCGACGAGCCGCTCGGCAACGTCATGCCAATTCTGGCGACCAACAAGCACGTAGTTGTCATCGGCGGCGGCGACACCGGCTCGGACTGCATCGGCACATCGAACCGCCACGGCGCGCTGTCGGTCACCCAGATCGAGATCATGCCGCGTCCGCCGGAGAAGGAGAACAAGCTCCTCACCTGGCCGAACTGGCCGATGAAGATGCGCACGTCCTCATCTCAGGAAGAAGGGGCCGAGCGCGACTTCGCCGTTGCGACGGTTCGTTTCGAGGGCGTGGACGGCAAAGTGAAGGCGCTGCACTGCGCCCGCGCCGACGAAAAGTTCAAACCGATTCCGGGGACCGAGTTCGTGCTCAAGGCCGACCTCGTACTGCTCGCCATGGGCTTCCTCGGCCCGGTGCAGGACGGGATGATCAAGGACCTCGCGGTGGAAATGGACAAGCGCGGCAATGTGCTTGCCGACATGAAGAGCTACAAGACCAGCCGCGACAAGGTGTTCTCGTGTGGCGACATGCGCCGCGGCCAGAGCCTCGTTGTCTGGGCGATCCGCGAGGGACGTCAGTGCGCCCGCGGTATCGACGAATACCTGATGGGCGAGACGACCCTGCCAACGTAGGGATGGCGGCGAGCCGTGATCGACCGGCATGACAATGCCGGTTGGCTCAACTACCTTGAATCCGAGCGACGGCGCCAACTAAGAAGCGCCGCTTGGTGGGAGGCAACCGGTGAACAAGCTCTTTCCGACATCTCTTGTCGGCTCGTACCCCCAGCCCGAGTGGCTGATCGACCGGGCGAAGCTCGCCGGGCGCTTCCCGCCGCGCGTGCGGGCAAAGGAACTCTGGCGGATCGCACCAGAGTATCTCGACCAGGCGCAGGACGACGCCACCATCCTTGCCATCAAGGCGCAGGAAGAAGCCGGCCTCGACATCATTACCGACGGTGAGATGCGCCGCGAGAGCTATTCCAACCGGTTTGCGACCGCGCTTGAAGGCGTCGATCTCGATAGTCCCGGCACGGCGCTCGACCGCTCAGGCCATCCCAACCCGGTGCCGCGCGTCGCCGGCAAGATCCGCCGCAAACACGCGGTCGAGGTACGCGACTTGCAGTTCCTCAAGGCCAACACCGACCGCATGGTGAAGATCACCGTGCCCGGCCCCTTCACCATGTCTCAGCAGGCGCAGAACGATTTCTACGCTAGTGACGAAGAGATGGCGCTCGACTACGCCGCCGCCGTCAACACCGAGATCAAGGACCTGTTCGCCGCCGGCGCCGATATCGTCCAGATCGACGAACCCTACATGCAGGCGCGGCCGTCGAAGGCACGCGAGTATGGCCTGAAGGCGGTCAACCGCGCGCTCGAAGGCGTCACCGGCACGATCGCGCTGCACATATGCTTCGGCTACGCCGCGATCATCCATGAGCGGCCGCACGGGTATTCATTCCTGCCGGAGTTCGCCGATACGACCCTGAAACAAATCTCCATCGAGACGGCACAATCCAATCTCGATACGTCGGTTCTCGCCAAGCTTCCGGGCAAGACAATCATCCTCGGCGTCCTCGACCTCTCCGACATGAACGTTGAGACGCCCGAGAAGGTTGCCGAGCGCATACGCAAGGCCCTCCCCTACGTGCCCGCCGAAAAGATCGTGGTGGCGCCGGATTGCGGCCTGAAATATCTGCCGCGCGAAGTCGCGTTCGGCAAGATGAAGGCGATGGTCGCCGGAGCCGCGATCGTGCGGAAGGAACTCGGCGGCTAGTTCGCCGCCGCTTTCGGCGGGACGGTGGCCGGCTCGACTGCAGTCCGCGGGCGCGGCGGCCAGGTAAAATCGTCGGCGCGGCCCGTGACCGTCGGCAGAGCCTCGCCCATCACCACCATCAGGTATTGCGGCGTTCCGCCCTTCGCCGTCGCGACCGCGATGTCCGGGCCCCCAGCGAGGGCGTCGCTCGCCCCCGGCAGCGGGTCGGAGAGGGAGATGACCGGACCGACCAGCCGCTTCTGACCGTCCGGGCCTATCTCGATCTGACTCGTCTGACTAGTCGATGCCAGCAAATCTACCGCACCCGTGCCGATACCCGTTTGCCGGCGAATTTCGCGCTCGACATAGAAGGCGAGCTTCAACCGCCCTGCTCGGGTGAAGTTGATGCCGTCGCCGGCGCGGAGCGCCCGGAGTTGCCCGTCGACGTCCGGACCAGACGAAATGTAGCGCCCGTCTTCGTTGGTGAACCCGTTCCAGATGTCGATGAAATGTCCACCGGCCTCTTCTACCGCCGGCTTGTAGAACTCGTTGAGGTACGCCATGTCGCGTCCCGCCGCAGCGAGCCGCATGGGCGGCGCGCTGATCCAGAAGAACGGGCGCCCGAAAACCTTGAGCGTATCGGTAATGCCCTTGACCCGCTGGACGTAAGTCGTCTCCCAGGTCTCCGAACGAGCCGCGAGGCGCTCCTTGCCGATCCGCATCTGTTGGCGGTCATTGGCGCCAAGCGAGATCACGATGATGTCGGGCTTTTCCTCATTGAGAATCTTCAGAAGCTCGGCGTTCCAGTCGAAGAAATCGGCGCGCACAAGCCCCGAATTCGTATTGGATCGGTCGATGACCGCGAGCTTCGGCTCGTCGGCGAAAGTCTGGTCGAGACCCCAGGCAAGGCCCCCGGCAAGGAAGTCTCCGAGCACCAGAACCTTCTTGGCGTTCTTGTCCTTGGGGATGATCTCGACAGTGAGTAGCGGCGGTTCGCTCGGGCGTACCTGACGCGGCGGCGGTTGTCCAAAAAGCGGACCGAAGAGCGGCTGCCGTTGCTGGGGCCGAAACGGCTGCACAAGCGTCGGACCGAACAGCATCTCGAAGAAGCCGCCGCGCCGCTGGGGCGGCGGGAAACGACGTCCTGACCCAACGTCGGCCGGAGGTGTCTGCGCAACGCCGAAATCAGGTGGCACCGCGACGGCAAGCGCCAGCGCTACAAGAAAAAGCCCAAGCAGAGGTGTGCGGCGAGTGCGGCGAGCCATTGCCTATCCTAGTTCGCGGCCTCAAGCCGCCGCAACAGGTCCCGTGTAGCGACGCCGTCCGGGTTCATCCCAAGTTTCCTCTGATAGTCGCGGATTGCCTGCCGACTGCCACTGCCGAGATTGCCGTCGATGGGGCCGCTGTAATAGCCGGCAGTCGTGAGATACGCCTGCAGCCGCTCACCTTCTTCAATGCTGAACGGTTTTTCGTGCTCTGGCCATTCGCCGACAAACGGGGCCCCTCCGCGCAGGCGATCAGAAAGGTGGCCGACCGCAAGGGCATACGTGTTGGCGTTGTTGTAGTGCTTGATTACGCCAAAATTCTTGAGGATCACGAACGCCGGACCCTGACGCCCATTCGGCAGGTAGAGCGTCCCCTTCTCGCGCTCGCGCGGAAACGGCTTGCCACCGACGCGGACGACACCCTTCTCGGCCCAGGAGCCGAGCGTGCGCTCGCCGGTCTTCTTGATGTCGTAGCCGGAGGGAAGGTTCACCTCGTATCCCCAGGTCGCACCCGATTGCCAGCCGGAAGCACGGAGGTAGTTCGCCGCAGATCCCAAGGCATCGGCTTCCGATGTCCAGATGTTACGCCGCCCATCGCCGTCGAAGTCGACGGCAAACGCCAAAAAGGTCGTCGGGATGAATTGCGTCTGCCCCATAGCCCCTGCCCATGAACCGGTCATGGCTTCGGGAGTCACATCGCCGCGTTGGATAATTTTCAGGGCTGCAACGAGCTGCTGGCGCCCGAATTTCGCGAGGCGCCCGCCTGAGTAGGCCAGCGTCGCCAGCGACGGGATGGTGTGCTTGAACAGCTTTGGGTTCTTCAGGACAGCGCCGTAGTGGCTCTCCATCCCCCAAATCGCGAGCACGGTGTGGCGGTCAACGCCATAGCGATTCTCGATGCGCTGAAGGAGATCGGCGCTGGTCTTGAGGGCGGCAGTGCCCTCGGTGATGCGCTCGTCCGAGACCATCTGGTCCATGTAGTTCCAGATGGCCATGTTGAACTCGGCCTGTGCCGAGGCACGCTTCAGGACATCCGGATCAGGCGTGAAGTTGCCGAGGGCGCGGTCGTATGTACCGCGCTTGATGCCGGCCGCCTTCGCCGTCGGCCAGAACGCCTCGACCCATTGCTTCGACGTCTGCGCCATT
This sequence comes from Hyphomicrobiales bacterium, assembly GCA_043741595.1. Lineage (GTDB taxonomy): Bacteria > Pseudomonadota > Alphaproteobacteria > Rhizobiales > Kaistiaceae > DASZQY01. The sequence goes on from JAYTZZ010000086.1 coordinate 5,366, forward strand.
GCGGGCGCGACAGCGAAAGCAAATGCAACGAGCGCGACGAAGAGGAACCGGATTGGCCGCATTTGTCTCATCGGCGGTGGGCAACGTCTCCCGTATCGTCGGAACCCTAGCACGCGTCGAGGAGAGCGTTTCAGTCCCGCTGGTTGCGGCGACCGAGCGCCGTCTCCCAGGCAAGAGCGCTCCTGACAATCTCGTCGAGGTCGTCGTGGCGAGGTTTCCAGCCGAATTCCGACATGATCAAGGCGGGATCGGCGACGATGGCTGTAGGATCTCCCGGCCGGCGGCCACCGATGATAACCTTGAAGTCGCGGCCGGAGACCCGTTTGACCGTGTCGATCACCTCCAGCACCGAATAGCCCCGCCCGTAGCCGCAGTTGGCAACGAGGCTCTTTCCCCCAAGGCGGAGATGCTTGAGCGCCTCCGAGTGAGCAGCTGCAAGATCGCTGACGTGAATGTAGTCGCGAATACAGGTGCCATCCGGCGTCGGGTAGTCGGTGCCGTAGACCGTCATGGCGTCACGCTTGCCGAGCGCGGTCTCGGAGGCGACCTTGATGAGATGAGTCGCGCCCTTCGTAGATTGGCCGGCGCGCCCGGCTGGGTCGGCTCCCGCGACGTTGAAATAGCGGAGGGCGACATATGTGAGATCGTGGGCCGCGGCCGCGTCGGCCAGCATCATTTCCGTCATCAGCTTCGAGCGCCCATAAGGGGACTCGGGCAATAGCTGGGCGCCCTCAGGTACCGGTGTGATCTTTGGTGTCCCGTAGACCGCCGCGGTCGACGAGAAGATAAAGTGGCGGACGCCGCCCTTCACCGCTGCCGCGATCAGTGCCCGCGACTTGACCGTGTTGTTGAGGTAGTAGCCGAGCGGATCGGAAACCGACTCCGGCACCACGATCGAGCCGGCGAAGTGGATGATCGCGGTGACGTTGTGCTCGGCGATCAGCCGACCGACGAGTACCTCGTCGCCGACATCGCCGTTGTGGAGCCGCGCTTCTGGCGCGACCGCCCATTGGAACCCGGTTGTCAGATTGTCGAGGACAACCACGTCCTCGCCGGCGTCCGCAAGCCGCCAGACCATGTGACTGCCGATGTAGCCGGCGCCGCCGGTGACAAGCACGCTCATGCCAGGATTTCCCACTGCCTCGCGAAGGCCGTAACCATAGGACGGAGAATCTTGAAAGTGCGTTTAGACCCGTCAGTCAGGTTTTAAGGGTTTCTGGTGTAGGGAAGCCGCATGAAAGCACCAATCCGCAAGGCCGTCTTCCCCGTTGCCGGCCTCGGCACCCGTTTCCTGCCCGCCACCAAGGCAATGCCGAAGGAGATGCTGACTGTCGTCGACCGGCCCTTGATCCAATACGTGGTCGAGGAGGCCCGAGCCGCAGGAATAGAGCATTTCATCCTGGTTACCGGCCGCAACAAGGCTGTGATCGAGGATCATTTCGACATTCAGGTGGAACTTGAAGCGGCGCTCCGTACCCGCGGCCGCGCCGACGCCCTTGAGGATCTTTCCCGCGATCTTCCCTCCCCCGGCCAGATGAGCTTCACCCGCCAGCAGGTGCCGCTAGGTCTGGGTCACGCCGTCTGGTGCGCCCGCGAACTGGTCGGTCACGAGCCGTTCGCGGTGCTCCTCCCCGACATGATCATGCAGGGCAAACCCGGTTGTCTGTCGCAGATGGTGGCGGTCTACAACGAGACCGGTGGCAACGTCATCGCCGTCGAGGAGTGCGATCCCGATCGCACCAACCAATATGGCATCGTCGGCGTTGGCGTGGCGGCCGCCAAGGGCGCCTTCCGCATCACCGCCATGGTCGAGAAGCCCGAGCCGAAATCGGCCCCGTCGAATCTCTTCATCAACGGCCGCTACATCCTGCAGCCGGGAATCTTCGAGCACCTCGCCCGCCAGCACCGCGGCGCCGGCAACGAGATTCAACTGACCGACGCCATGATCGCGCTATCGAAAGCGGAAGCCTTCTACGGCCACCGCTTCACGGGTCGCACTTTCGACTGCGGCTCGAAACTTGGTTTTCTGGTTGCGAACGTCGCCTTCGCCCTCGACCGCGAGGACCTTGGCGAAGCCTTCGCTAGCGAAATCCGGGCACTGCTGGACGCCAAACGCTCCTGATCAGCGCTGCGCGCGCAGTTTCACCCGCACCGCATCCGACTGATAGTCGACCGCGGGATCGGTGCTCACGACCCATTCGTGGACGTAGCCGGCGGTCAGATGAAGCGACCGGTTGATCTTCCACGTCGCGCTCATCCCCACGTCGTAGGTCGTATCGACCTCTTCCGATCCCTGGAAATGCTCGTGATTGATTTCACCCGTCCAGTCCCACGTGAAGTTCCGCCGCCAAGCATAGGCGATATCGACCGAGGCGTCGTAGACGACTGAGCCGGAGGAAGCCGGATTGGTGCTGGGGTTGATCGCGGTCGAGCCGTCGAAGGTGACTGTCGTCAATTCTGTCGGCGACCACACCAATGACCCATCGACGGAAAGCGCGCTCAACGAAGCCAGCGATGGATCATCGAAATCTTCCTGCGCCGTCCCGACGGCGATCTCCCCAGTGAGCAGCGGCCCGCGATCAAAGGCAACGCCAGCGCGGGCCGTAAGCCCTGTGCTTGAGCGCTGGAGACCGCCATTGTCGACCGTACGGTCGTACGCCCGCCGCGAAATCTCGCCTTCCACGAACGGCGTCAACGACGCCGTTGCCTCATAGCCGACCCGAAGGCGCCCGCCAAAGACTGTATTGGTACGGTCTCCCTGATCGACAGGGACACCGCCCGACGTAGCATTTTCGTACATCGTGCGGTCAACACTGCCGGCCACAGTGAACGTACCGCGGCCGAAGTTCCCGTTGAGCGCTGCCGACGAGGAAAGCCCGATCACGCCCGGCGGGGTGTCAGCGCCTGCGGGAAAACTCGCATCAGAGATGTTCTGCTGGCTATAGGTCGCGCCCGCAGCGAGATCGGCGGTCCACTCGTTTTCGAAGTCGATACGGGCCGTGGCATCTGCCGCCGCGGTTGGTTTGTCGGGAGAAGCGCCGTCGAAGAATTTCTCGTAGGAGCCACGAAGCGACAGCGTCGCTTCGTGTCGCGCCCAGTCCGACTGGATGAAAAGCTCCGGCTCAAGGAGGCCAAAACCCGACCCCGCTGCTCCGGCGCTGCCGGAGGCGTTGGTCGTGTAGCCCGTGGTCGCGGTCAGCGATGGATAGAGGATGAAGGAACCGGCTCGGATGCCCAGCGCTTCGTATGGGTTCCGCTCCTCGGCCTTCGGAGCCGGCGCGGGAACACTCGCCGTCGTCTCCTCATCCACCGTATCAGGGGCAATTCCGTTCCGCAGGCCGACCACCTCTGCCGATGCTACGCCAAAAGTCGTCGCGGCAAGCGCGGCCGTAAGCGAGAGGACCGAAAAGGTGCGCATGAGGCAGGCGGCCCTTGAGCCCGAGGCAGGCGAATATCCTTTCTCAATCGTAAAGATTGTTGGTTAATGGAATGTTGCCGAGCGCCGACTCCGGCCATTGTTCCGGGTATCGGCGAAAGCTGCTAAACCGGTGGAAATATGAGGGGTTTGCTCCGCGCATGGCGGTTTCCGTGAAGTCCACCAAAATCCAAAAAGACCCAACGGAAGGCGCAGTGGCGTCCGCCCACCGCACCATCGAAACCGAACGCGCCGGGCTTGCTGCCCTCTCCACCGCTCTGGATAACGGCCTCGCCACTCCTTTCGCCGAGGCAGTAGCCCTGATCCGCGGCGCCAAGGGGCGCGTAGTTGTCAGCGGCGTCGGTAAAAGCGGTCACATCGGCCGCAAGGTCGCTTCCACGCTCGCCTCGACTGGCACACCCGCCTTCTTCGTCCACTCGGCCGAGGCCAGCCACGGCGATCTCGGTATGGTGACCGAGGACGACATCATCCTCGCGCTGTCGTGGAACGGCGAGTCGACCGAACTCCGCAGCCTCGTCGAATATTCGCGCCGCTTTCGCATCAAGCTGATCGCCGTCACCGCCATGGCCGAAAGTTCGCTCGCTCGCGAGTCGGACATCATCCTTGTCCTGCCCCGCGCCGAAGAAGCCTGTCCGCACGGCTTGGCCCCGACGACCTCGACGCTGATGCAGCTCGCCATCGGCGATGCGCTCGCCATCGCTTTGCTCGAAAGCCGCGGCTTCACGGCGGAAGATTTCCACGTCCTCCACCCCGGCGGCAAGCTCGGCGCCAGCCTGCACTTCGTCCGCGACATCATGCACCGCGACGCGGCGGTACCGATTATCACCCGCGAGGCGCCGATGAGCGACGCGATCATGGTGATCACCGAGAAGCGGCTCGGCTGTGTCGGCATCGTCGATGGCTCAGGAAAGCTCGTGGGCATCATCACCGACGGCGACCTCCGCCGTCACTTCGACGGATCGCACCTGCTGACCCGGAAAGCCGACGAGGTGATGACGCACGCACCGAAGACGATCGCACCCGACACCTTGGTAGGCGCCGCGCTAGACATTCTCAATCAGGCGCAGATCACGGTCCTCTTCGTGGTCGAAGGCGGCAGGCCGGTGGGCATCGTCCACATGCACGACCTCCTGCGCATCGGCGTCGCCTAGTCGACCTTCGTCACCCCGAGCACCGCGCCGTCGGCCGAGACGACGCGGACCTTCGTGCCCGACGGCAGGTCGGGCCCGGTGATCCGCCAGGTCGTATCGTCGATCCGGATGCGGCCATGACCGCTCACGATCGGCTCCGCCAACGGGTAGGTCCGCCCGACGAAGCCCCCTGCCCGCTGGTTCAGGAACGGCTGCTCGCTCGGAGCTTCGGCGCGGGCGAAATACCGCCGGCCAACCACGACCAACACCAGCGACAGCGCACCGAAGACGAGAAAATCGACCTGCCAACTGAAATCGGTCACCAACGTCAGGCCGCCGGTGACGAGAGCCGCAAGACCGAACCAGACGAACACGTTGCCAGGTGCGACCAGCTCGAAAGCGAGCAGCGCTAAGCCCGCAATAATCCACGCCCAAGGGCCAAGCTGGCGGATGAAGTCGAGGACCATCAGCTTCTCCCGGTGGGCGGCACACGCGGGCCGCCCCGCGTCGCCCGGGCCTCGCGCGCTTCCGGCGAGAACGACTCACGCGCGATCTCGGTGATGCCGGCAAGCGAGCCGATCAGCGCCGAGGCTTCGATCGGCAGCATGAGCACCTTCTGGTTCGGCGCCGACGCCAGAGCCTCGATCGCCTGAGTGTATTTCTGTGCGACGAAATAGTTGATCGCCTGCACATCGCCTTCCGCGATCGCCTTTGACACCATCTCGGTGGCCTTGGCTTCTGCTTCCGCCGAACGCTCGCGTGCCTCAGCGTCACGGAAAGCAGCTTCGCGCCGGCCTTCGGCCTGCAGAATCAGTGCCTGCTTCTGGCCCTCGGCCTTGAGGATCTCCGATTGGCGGAGACCTTCAGCGTCGAGAATGACCGCGCGCTTCTCGCGCTCGGCCTTCATCTGCCGGCCCATCGCCTCGACGAGGTTGGCCGGCGGCACGATGTCCTTGATCTCGATACGCGTGACTTTCAGGCCCCATGCCGACGCCGCCGCGTCCACTACGTGCAGCAGCTTGTCGTTGATCTCATCGCGGTGGGAGAGGAGCTGGTCGAGGTCCATCGAACCCATCACCGTACGAATGTTGGTCATGGTCAATTGCAGGAGCGCGTTTTCCAGCCCCTTCACCTCGTAGGCGGCGCGAGCCGCATCGAGCACCTGATAGAAGGAGACGCCGTCGACCGCGACCGCGGCGTTATCGCGCGTAATGACCTCCTGATTCGGAACGTCGAGCACCTGTTCCATCATGTTCATCTTGGCACCGATGCGGTCGATGAACGGCACAATGAGGTTGAGACCGGGCCTCAGGGTGCGCGTGAACCGGCCGAATCGCTCGATCGTATAGTTGAAACCTTGCGGGACCGTCTTGATGCCGGCGAAGAGCACCAGCACCACAAGGGTAACGATCGCGACGACAACCCAGTTGAAACCCATGATGCCCTCCCAGTGCCGGTCACACTCCAGCGTTATGCTGACGCCGGCGAGTCGGCGCAATCCGCGCTGCACATCTGGATGTATGTATGGAGGTCTTGGCGTTCCAGCAAAATCGGACAGCCGCCTACAGCCAGCCGGAGAGTTCGCGCCGGACGAGTGTCTCGATCAGCGCCATGCCTTCGGCGCTATCGTTGAGGCAGGGTATCGCCGCGAAATCTTCGCCACCGTTCGCCTTGAACGTCGCCGCCGCACGAATGGCGATTTCTTCCAGCGTCTCCAGACAGTCGACGGAGAAACCGGGCGTGACCACAGCGAGTCGTTTCACGCCGCTTTTCGCGAGGTCGGCGATCGTCGCTTCAGCATAAGGCTGCAGCCACTCGGCCTGGCCGAAACGCGATTGGAAGACGATGCGGAGCTTTTCCTTCGGCCAGCCGAGACGTCCGCGCAGGAGGTCCGTCGTCGCCTGACATTGGTCAAAGTACGGGTCGCCCTTGGTGACATATTCGCGCGGCAGCCCGTGATACGAGGCGAGCACCACCTCCGGCTGGAACGGCCGGCGATTGAGCGACGCCCACAGCGACGTGGCCAGCGCCGCGATGTAGGCCGGGTCATCGTGATAGGCGGGTAGCGTCCGCACCGCCGGCTGCCAGCGCATCTTTTTCAGTTCGGCGAACGCCGCATCGTTCGCCGTCGCTGTCGTCGTTGCCGAGTACTGTGGATAGAGCGGCGCGATCAGGATGCGGTCGCAGCCGGCCTCGCGAAGCGCAGCAAGTCGTTTGCCTATTGCCGGCTCGCCGTAGCGCATTGCCCAGTCGACCACGATGTCGTCGCCTGCCAGCCGTGGCGCAAGCTTTTCCGCTTGCGCGCGCGTAGTGACGACAAGCGGGCTTTCGTTGCGATCCTTGTCCCAGATTTGCGCGTAGGCGTGGGCGGATCGCTGTGGTCGCGTGGACAACACCACGAGATTGAGGATGAACAACCACAGTGGTCGCCAGATTTCGATAACGCGAGGATCGGAGAGAAACTGCCTCAGATAACGGCGAACCGAGCGGTTGTCGCTGCCCGACGGCGATCCGAGATTGACGAGGAGCACACCGACGCGCCGCCGCTTCGGCGAGTGGCCGGGCGGCGTCTCGGCGCTTGATGACAGAGCCGTTGCCGGCGGATTTGACTGCATTTCACCTCGTCGTGGTGGCGCCACAATAGGGTCGCCGCCACGCTTGTCCACCGCAGCGACTGGGACCGCGACAACAAGGCAGGCCGAGAGAATCTAGGCGTAACGGATGGCGGCGCGGGCACGGGCCTTCGCGGCTTCCTCTTCCCGGTTCTTCGGCGGTGCGTTCGTCTCCAGCGAGGCGATCAGTCGCACGGCGATTTTGGTCACGTCCTCGATCGCTTCCTCGAACGCAGCCCTGTTAACCGACGAGGGATGCGTGAAGCCGCTGAGCTTCCGCACGAACTGGACAGCCGACGCATGGACTTCATCCTTGGTCGCCGGCGGGTCGAAGTTGAACAGCGTCTTGATATTCCGGCACATGGGGCTGGGCTCCCGGTTGTCAGCAAGAAGATATGTTGCCTCCGCCGCGAAGCAAGCGGAAGCCCACCCGATGCGGCCCTAATGTTTGACGTGCGCCGGCTTGCCCTTGCGCTTGGTCTCGGCGAACTCCTTCAACTGGCGCTGGTTCATCGACTTATACATTTCCTTCGATGCACCCTTGAGCGAACTCACCTTGGCTTCGCCACGCTTGGCGGCCAACACCGCTCCAGCGGCCATTTGCTGGGCTTTCGATTTGGCTGGCATTTTCGCCTCCGTTTCTCGGCGCCGCCCTCGGAAACAGCTTGTTGACGATTTGCGGCCGAAGTTCGGTTATGCTTTCGGCCATGCCCAATCGCCAACCGACCCCGATTGTCGCTGTTGCCGCTGACGTCAAGGACATTGACGGCTACCGCTGGCACGCTACCTCGGACACCTATCTGAAGGCTCTCGTGGCAGGAGCCGGCGTCTTGCCGCTGATCCTTCCCTCACTCGACAACCTCGACTTCGACGCCCTCCTTGACCGGGTTGATGGCGTGCTCTTTCCAGGCAGTCGGTCGAATGTGCACCCGAGCGCGTATGGCGAGCCCGAGAACGAAAAGGCGAAGCCGCACGACCCCGCGCGCGACGCGGTGACGTTGCCGCTCATTCGTGGCGCGCTCCAGAAGGGCGTGCCGATCTTCGCGGTCTGCCGCGGCATGCAAGAGCTGAACGTTGCCGCCGGTGGCACTCTCGTCGCCGAGGTGCAGGAGCTTCCTGGCCGGAACGATCACCGCGCACCGGTCAGCGACGACCAGAACCTGCGCTTCGCCATTCGCCAGGAGGTCGAGGTCAAACCGGGCGGCATGCTGGCGAAAATTCTGGGGACGGGTACTCACCGCGTGAATTCGCTTCACCGTCAGGCGGTAGGACTGCTTGGCGACAATCTCACCGTGGAAGCCGTCGCGCCGGACGGAACGGTCGAGGCGGTGAGCGTCCGGAACGCGCGGGCATTCGCCCTCGGTGTCCAGTGGCACCCGGAATATTGGGTGACGACTGACGCGCCGTCGCGCGCACTGTTCGCCGCCTTCGGCGATGCGGTCCGCAAGCGCATGGCCGCGCGCACCGGCATGTCCGCTGCCGCCGAGTAACTACGTCGGCAGGCCCGTCGCCAGCGATCCGCCGAGAAGCACCAGACCGAAGAGGAGGACGCAGGCCGCGCCGCCGATCTCGATCGTGCGCACCAGCCTGTAGGCGGCTGGCGAGTCGACCCCACCGGCAAGTCGCAGGGCCATGCCCCGCGCTGAAACCGCGAGCGCCGCGAGCACGGCCACGGTCAGACCGGTGCCGAGAGCCATGACAACTGTCGCGGCGATCCCGGCCGCGAGGAGACCCTGCGAGAGGGCGAAGACAAGCACGATGATCGCGCCTGAGCATGGCCGAATACCAACCGCCAGGATCGCACCCCAGGCCCGTACCAGCGCGCTGGCATTCGTCTTCGAGGGCGCCTCCTGCTGCGCGTGACCGTGGTTTTGGTCGTGATGATCGTGGTCGTGATGATCGTGCTGGTGTGCGTGATCGTGCCCCGCATGGGCGTGCGCTGGCTCGGCTTCGACGTGATGATGGTGATGGTGCCCGGAGCCGAACGACTTGGTCCACAGGAGCCACGCCCCGACGAGAGCGATCGCCGCGTAGCTGATGATCTCGACCCAGTCTGTCGCGAACGTGATCGCCGTCGCGGTCAACCGCAGGACGATAGCGCCAACGGCCACGAAGAGAATGGCGCTCGCCGCCTGCACCAGCGCCGCCGCGAACGAGATGAGGACCCCGCGCCGAATCGTTTCGCCGGATGCGAGCAGATACGATGTGATCACCGCCTTGCCGTGGCCTGGGCCGACGGCATGGAACACGCCGTAGGCGAAGCTCAAGGTGAGGAGCAGCCAGACGCCAAGAGGATCCTGCTTCAGCGTCGAAAGAGCAGACGTCAGCGCACGGTAGAAATTCGCCTGATGCACCGCGATCCACATGAAGAACGGCCCAAGCGGCCCGCCGAACCAAGAGCTGCCTGTCTCAGGCGTGCCGATGCCGAACGGACTCTTCGCGGCATGAGCGGCACTCGTAAGTGCGACCGCCGTCACAACCGCGAGCAATAGGGTGCGCCGTTTCATTTCCCGCACTTGATGTTGATGACGTTGGTCAGTACCGACGCCGCCTGGACGAGGTCGGGTGGCAGATCATGTTGGTCCGCGGGAATCGAACCGAGAATCGCCATGGTCTGCGCGTCGAGATCGCGCGGCGGGCGGTAGGTGGCGGTACAGCCGAGGGGCGCACCCTCCAGATGGATTTCCGCATCCTTGATGAAGTCAATCGCGACGAAATACTCCGGATCGCCGACCTCGAGCATCGCCGTGCCCTTGACCTTCAGCGGCGTCTTCAGCGGCAACGTGTAGAAAAGCGTCAGCCGCTTGTTGTGGAAGTCGAGCCAGTATTCCTGCGGCTTGTCGAAAACGACTTTCTTTTTGCCCTCGTAGAGAAACGTAAAAAAGTCGTACTCGTGGAGCGCCTCCATATTGGTCTCTGCGAGCGGCACTAGTTCTCCCTCGCTAAGCTTGCCGTCGTTATTCGAGTCGAGATTGAGTGTCGCGTAGGCGGTGAAGTCTTCATCGAACTGCCAGATGTGGCGGACGGCGGTTATGTCGCCGTTGGCGTCGAAGACGACCTCCGCCTTAGCGTCGACGAAGACGTGCGGATGCGCTGCCGCGGGCGCTACGGCGAAAAGCGGGGCGGCAACACTGAAGGCGGCGATGAGATGGCGATTGAAGTGGGTCAAAGGGAATCCCCTGCGACAATCCGCCGAAGGAGTGCGGCGGAAAAGAGGCCTCGTGCTGCGATGAAGCGCGGCATCCGGCCGCTAGCCCCCAAGAATTGCCGCGGCGAGCGCGATCAGCGCGCGATCACGACCGGGAGGGCCGATGAGTGATAGGCCGAGCGGACACCCCGAGACTGTAGCCAGCGGCAGGGAAATCTGCGGCAGGCCGGAAAGGCTGGAAATGCACGTCAGCGGACCGACGCGATTGCGGACCCGCTCGAATTCCTCCTCGCTTGAATCGAACCGAGGTGCGATGCAGGACATAGTCGGCATCACTACAACCCGATCCTTGCCGACGAGCTCAAGCGACCGTCGCATGGCATCGATGCGCATACCCCGCGCTTCGGCGTACTCGGCTTCGCTCACTCGGCTGGCAGCCAAGAACCGCACCTTGCCGGCCGGATTGAGATCGGGCTTTCGCCTCTCGATCCACGGACCGTGTTCTCGCCAAGCTTCATAGCCTTGCATGCTGCGGTAGGCTTGCATCCAGGTAACGAGGCCCTCCGGGGCCACCGTCACTGCGTCTTCTGCGCGCACACGCGCAACCGTCGGCGCCAATGCATCGCGCTCGGTCGCGCCATCGAGAAGCGCGAATGCATCGTCGGCGATCACCATCCGTGTGAGCGACGGTCCGTCGATATCCTCGCCGAGCAGTACCGAGCCGACCCGCGCGAAAATATCCATATCGCGGCTGAACCACCCGACCGTGTCGAAGGACGCGGCGAGCGGCATGGCACCGCTGATGTCGATGCGGCCGTAGGTCGGGCGGAGTCCGATGATGCCGCACCATGACGCGGGTCCCCGCACAGAGCCGCCGGTGTCGCTGCCGACTGCAAAGTCGACGAGCCCAGCCGCCACTGCCGAAGCCGAGCCCGACGATGAACCGCCGGGAACGCGATCTGGCGCCGCCGGATTGATCGGCGTCCCGTAGTGCTCGTTACGCCCATCGAGGGAGAATGCGAGCTCAGCCGTATGCGTCTTGCCGACAAAACTGGCGCCAGCATCAAGGAGTTTGGCCACGGCCGGTGCGTGCGCCCTCGCCGGCTTTGCGTCCGCCCTCCATTCCGGGTTGCCACGCCCGGTGACGTAGCCGGCAACGTCGAAGATGTCCTTGACCGCAAACGTCAACCCGGCGAGCGGGCCATTCGCTGCGTGGGAAACCGGCACGTCCGGATAGTCGACGAAGGCGTGAACGGGATCGGCGGGAATAAGCATCGGCTACCCTCCCACCGCAGCGCCGTCCGACCGGGGGTCGGAAGCGCCAGCGATGCGTCCATTCGCGTTGCGAACGATCGCCCCGGCGTGACCCATGCCGTCGGAGTAGCCTTCGCCGAGGACCAGCACGCTATGCCCTGCCCTCTCCAACGCCGCAACAAGGTCAGGGTCGAAACGGTTTTCTATCATCAGCTCCGTCGTCTCCGGCCCTGATGTCCTTCCAATTCGCCACCGCGGTGCCGCGATCGCATCGCCGAGGTCCATGCCGAAGCGAGCATAGCGCGTGAACACCGCCGCCTGGAACTGCGGTTGCCCGTCGCCACCCATAGAGCCGTAGACCATCGTCCGTCCGGCATCGAAGCGGGCGAGCGCCGGGTTGAGCGTGTGGAATGGTTTGCGGCCGGGCGCGAGCGGGTTTCTTGATTTCGGGTCAAGCGAAAAGCCGAGCCCACGGTTCTGCCAGAGGATACCGGTCCGTGGCAGGAGGAGCCCCGAGCCGAATTCCCAGAAGATCGACTGGATGAAAGAGACGGCAACGCCGTTGGTGTCGACCGCACCAAGCCACACGGTGTCGCCGTCTGCCGCAACGCCGGAGACGTTCGTCGCATGCTTGCGATCGATCGCCGCCGCCTGTTCATCGAGCCACGCCGCAGCAAGAAATGGCGATAGGTCGCCCCCAAACGCTGGATCGGTAACTTCGGCGTCGCGGACTGCATTCGCCCGTTTCGTTGCCTCCACCAGGCCGTGGATATGGTCGAAGCCCTCGCCCCGCGTCACCTTCAGCCGGTCAAAGAGGCCGAGAATGATAAGCGAGGCGATGCCCTGCGTCGGCGGCGGCGTGTTGTAGAGCGTCGCATCCTCCAGGCGAAGCGAGAGCGGTTCGCGGAGTCGCGCGCCGTGGGCGACAAGATCGGCGCGCGTGATGGGAGCGCCGGCCGCTTCCAGATCGTTGGCAATCTCGACCGCAATGTCGCCGCGATAGAAGTCCTCGAACCCGGCGCGGCCGAGCTGCTCGAGAGTATCGGCGAGACGCTCCTGCACCCAGCGCGTGCCCGCTTCTGGTGCCTTGCCGTCGACCATGAAATGCGTCGCGAAGCCCGGCACCGAGTGCAGTTCCTCCCGGTTCTCCGCCATGCGACTGGAATGCGAACGGGTGACGACAATGCCTTCGCGGGCGCGGCGAACGCTATCGGCCAGAAGTTCAGTGCGCGGGATACGCCCGCCGATTGCCCTCGCCGCCTCCTGGGCCATCGCCCAGCCAGAGACGGCGCCGGCAACCGTCAGCGCTGCATTCGGGCCTCGCGACGGGATCGTATCGTGGCCGAGCTTGCGGTAGCGTTCGATGGTGGCGAGCGATCCCGCGGCTCCGCACGCGTCGATGACGCGTGGCGGCTTGCCCGGTTCAGCGATCAGAAAGAACGCGTCGCCGCCGATAGCGTTCATGTGGGGATAGACGACCGCGATGGTCGCAGCCGCCGCGATCATCGCCTCGATGGCGTTGCCGCCCGCGGCCAGCACCTCGACGCCGGCTTCCGCTGCCGCCCGGTGCGGCGCCGTCACCATCCCCTTCTCGCCAGAGACCGTCTCGCTCATCCGCCCCTTCTAGCCGATCCTCGCCGCATTCCTAGACGGTTGGCGGCCAGATTCCTTCTGCCGGCACGGCCTCGTCCATACCCGGCCACGGCGACATGGTCACGGCGACTGCTTCGAGCAGCGAATCGCCGGTGGCGCGGAACTGGAATGTGGTGCCGACCGGGATCGAGACGGACACACCCGTCGCGACGGGGACCACTTCCTCGCCGCTGCCGTCGCGCCGCCACATCTCGCCCTGCCCGCCGACAAAGTACCAGAGCTCCTCGACGGTGCGGTGGCGCACCGCCCTCGAGACGGTGCCCGCGGCAAGGCAAAAGTGCGCCATACTGCCTCGTTCGCTCGTTGCAAGGAGGCGCACCTCGGAGCCGTCGGGCGCCGTTGCGTCGGGATCCACGCCGATCATGCGCGTCACGAACCTCGCCATGCCGATCTCTCCCTCCGAAAGTTTTTTGGCCACACGCAAAAAAATTCTTGATTCGGAAACCTTTCGAGCATACCTACCGTTCTGCCCAAATTCGCACGTGCCTGTGGTCGCAACGAAGTCCGAGGGCGAACCGCCGGGGAAGATCCCGGACGCTTCGAAGGACGCGGCTTAAAGCAACGACGTAGCGGGCTTTTTTGGTCTCAACCGGCTGTCCAAATGCCGGGGTCACTGAAGAGGCACTACATCTTGCCGGCCGTGCGGAACGGGTCTCCCGATCCAAACGAAGGCAGCGACAAGCGGACGGCCCCGTCCACCTGACGACTGCCAACCGGAACCCAGCTGGCGATGAGCCGGCAAACCGGTGCTTAGAGTTAACGGTCTGATCGTCTCCATCGCGATCGGCTGAAAGGCGAAGCGCACCGGCGGTTTCAACAGTTTGGCTTGGGGAGAACCCTGAGAATGACCGACCGCATTCGCGAATTCCTGCGAGACCGACGACCCGAAGGCCCCTGCCTCGTCGTCGACCTTGAGGTCGTCCGCGACAACTACTTCGCCTTCGCCAAGGCGATGCCGGACAGCCGTGTCTTCTATGCGGTCAAGGCCAACCCCGAGCCGGAGGTGCTGAAACTCCTCGCCGGACTCGGCTCAGCGTTCGACTGCGCCTCGGTCCCCGAGATCGACCTGGCGCTCGCGGCCGGCGCCACGCCAGATCGCATCTCCTACGGCAACACGATCAAGAAGGAGCGCGACATCGCCGCCGCTTTCGAGCGCGGCATCCGCCTCTTCGCGGTCGATTGCCCGGAGGAGGTGGACAAGATTTCCCGCGCCGCCCCCGGCAGCAAGGTGTTCTGCCGCATCCTCTGCGCCGGCGACGGCGCCGAATGGCCTCTGTCGCGCAAGTTCGGCTGCGAGCCGGAACTCGCCATCGCCGTGCTTGAGCACGCCCATCGCCTCGGTCTCGACGCCTACGGCATCTCCTTCCATGTCGGCTCGCAGCAGCCGAACCCGGCCGCCTGGGACTCGGCGCTGAAGGCGACGGCGGACATTTTCCGTACGCTTTCCGACCGGGGCATCCAGCTCCGTATGGTCAATCTCGGCGGCGGTTTCCCGGCGAAGTACCTCAAGAAGATCCCGCTGGTAAAGACCTACGGGCGTGCCATCTCGTCGGCGCTCCGCAAGCACTTTGGCAACCGCATCCCCGAGACCATCATTGAGCCCGGCCGCGGCATGGTCGGCGACGCCGGCGTCATCAAGGCCGAGGTCGTACTCATCTCGAAGAAGGCGGCGAACGACGAGACGCGCTGGGTCTATCTCGACATCGGCAAGTTCGGCGGTCTCGCCGAAACGATGGACGAGGCGATCCGCTACCCGATCCGCACATCGCACGATCGCGACCGCAAGGCGCCGTGCATCATCGCCGGCCCGACCTGCGATTCCGTCGACGTACTCTACGAGAAGGTCCCCTACGACCTCCCTGTATCGCTGTCGATTGGCGACGAGGTGCTGATCGAGGGCACCGGCGCATACACCACCACCTACGCGGCGGTCGCCTTCAACGGCTTCGCCCCGCTGAAGTCCTACACGATCTGACAGTCATGATCGTCTTCGCCACAGAGGCGCCGGCGGAAGCCGGCGCCCGTGAAGCTCTGCTCGACCGGGTCATGGGCCCTGCCCGCGTGCTGAAGCCGTCGGAACGTCTTCGCTCCGGCCGCGAGCCCGCGCATGGTCTGGCGCTCGTTGCCCGCGACAGGTGCAAGATCGTCGGCTCCGTTCGCCTCTGGCACGTCAAGGCCGGCGGCAAGCCGGCCTTGCTGCTCGGGCCCCTCGCCGTCGATCCTGCGGCCCAAGGTGAAGGCGTTGGCGCCGGCCTGATGCGTCTTGCCATCGCCCGCGCTGGCATGATCGGTCACGAAGGGATAATTCTCATCGGCGACCCGGAGTACTACGAGCGCTTCGGCTTCACCGCCGAGACGACAAGCGGACTGATGATGCCCGCGCCCGTCGAACGACGCCGGTTCCTCGGGCTCGAACTCACGCCGAAAGCGCTTGCCGGAACAGCTGGCCTTATCGTGCCGGCTGGTCCCCTCTCTGTCCCGGCCCGCCTCGCCGCCTAGCGCCCCAGCTTCGCCTGCTCCGCGATGATCTTGTCCATCAGCACCTCCTCGGCGCTTGCCGGAAGCGCCGGCGCCTTCAGCCGCGCCTCGGCGTGCTTCACCGATTGCTTCAGGATCTCGTCAAGATTCTGCGAAGCCTCGAACTTTCCGGCCACCTTTTTGATCTTCGAATTGTCAAACACCGCCGACCAGGACTTGTCGCCGGTGAGCGGGCCCTCCCATTCCTTGTGGTAGCGGACGAGCGTATCGGTCGGCACGTGGGCATGGATTGCCTTCACCCCAAAGGCGCGAGCGATCGCTTCATGAATTTGGTCCCAGGTGAAAGCTCTGTCTGAGGTGATCTGGAAATCCTCGCCGAGCGCAGCCTTCCTGCCGAACAGCTTGACGAAGGGCACCGCAAAATCCTTGGAACGCGTCAACGTCCACAGAGACGTGCCGTCGCCGGCGATGATCACGGGTCTACCGGCAATCATTCGGCGAATAGCTGCATCGGGATCGCCAATCTGGATCGGCATGCCGGTGCGCACGGTATAGCTCGGGCGCACGATCGTGTAGGGCAACTTCTTCTGTTTCTGGAGCAGGCGCTCGCAGGCAATCTTGTTGCGACTGTATTCCCAGTATGGATTCTCCAGCGGCGTCTTCTCGGTGATGATGTAGTGCCGGGCCGGCTTCTGGTACGCGGAGGCCGACGAGATGAAGACGTACTGACCCGCCTTGCCGGTGAACGTCGCAATGTCGCGCTTCATCTGCTCGGGAAGGAAAAGCCGGAACTGGGCGACGACATCGAAATGCTTGTCGCCGAGCTCGCCATAAGCGGCGGCGGTCATGTCGCCGACGATAGTCTTGACGCCTTTGGGCACCGGAGTCTTGCCCCGGTTCAGAACCGTGACCTTGTGGCCGGCATCAAGGGACGCCTGCAGGCACGGCAGCGAGATCTGTCCGGTACCGCCGATGTAGAGAACGCTAAGTGCCATGGGAGTTCCGCCCCGTTTCCTGGTGGGCGGCCGACATAGCACAGATCGGGCCCGCGTTCAGTCCCGAAAGCCGCGGTTCAAATGCGAAATGCTGTCACGCCCGCTTGGTGTCGAGCCCCCGCTTCCTGAGGAGCGCATCCGACGTCGGCAGGCGCCCGCGAAACCCGACGTACGCTTCCGCCGGATCGCGGAGATATCCCGCCGAATAGACGTAGTCATGCAGCCGCTTCCCCGTCTCGGCGTGAAAAATATCGCCGGTTTCCGAAAACGCCTCGAAGGCGTCGGCGTCAAGCACTTCCGACCAGAGATAGCTGTAGTAACCCGAGGCATAGCCATCGCCCGAGAAGATATGGGCGAAGTGCGGCGTGCGATGGCGCATGACCATCGCTGCCGGCATGCCGATCTTCTCCAGGGCCGCCTTCTCGAAGGCGACGACGTCGACATCGTCGGCCGACGGCAACAGGTGAAGGTCGAGATCGACCAGCGCCGAAGCGGTGTATTCGACGGTGGCAAAGCCCTGATTGAAACGCCGCGCCGCAAGCACCTTCTTGAGGAGAGTCTCCGGCATTGGCTTCCCGGTGTCGGCGTGTACCGCGAATTCGCGCAGCACCTCCGGCTCCTCCAGCCAGTGTTCGTAAAGCTGCGACGGCAGTTCGACAAAATCACGGGCGACGTTCGTACCGGCGATCAGCGGATAGGTCACGTCGGAGAGCAACCCGTGCAGGGCATGGCCGAACTCGTGGAACAGAGTTCGCGCATCGTCAAAAGAGAGCAGCGTCGGCTGGCCCTTCGGCGCCTTCGCGAAATTCATCACGTTGACGACGATCGGCCGCACATCGCCGGCCAGCCGCTGCTGGTCGCGCAACGCCGACATCCACGCCCCACTCCGCTTGGAGGGTCGCGCGAAATAGTCTCCGAGAAACACACCGACGGGTTTCCCGCTCTTCGTCACCTTCCAGATGCGCACATCGGAATTGTAGAGCGGCAGGCCGCTCGCCTCCTCGAACGACAGGCCGAAAAGCCTGCCGGCCACGTGAAAGGAAGCGGCGATCATCTTGTCGAGCTGGAGGTACGGTTTCAGCTCGGCTTCATCGAAATCAAACTGGGCCTTCCGCACGCGCTCGGCGTAGTGCCGCCAATCCCAGGCGGCAATGCGGAAATTGCCGCCCTCGGCGGTCACCTGCTCCTGCAGCGCTTTTTCCTCCGCAGCGACCCGTCCCCTCGCCGGCTCCCAAACGGACCGCAGCAGCGCACTCACCGCTTCCGGGGTCTTCGCCATCGTGTCGGCCAGCCGGAAATGGGCGTAGCTCTCAAAGCCCATCAACTTCGCCCGTTCGGCGCGGAGCGAGATCATCTCAGAGATGAGCGCGCGGTTGTCGGTCTTGCCGCCGAACTCGCCGCGCTTGATCCACGCGTCGAAAGCCTTCTCGCGGAGATCGCGACGGGTGGAGAATTGCAGGAACGGCTCGATGGACGAGCGCGACAACGTGATGACGTACTTGCCCGGCAAGTCCCGTTCCTTGGCGGCTTCCGCCGCGACCGAGACAACCGACGCCGGCAGCCCGGCAAGATCCACCTCGCCTTCGAGCACGAGCATGAAGCCGCTCTCGTCCGCGAGAACGTTCTGGCCGAATTGCGTGCCGATCTCGGCGAGCCGCTCCGTGATCGCCGCCAGCCGCTTTTTGCCCGCAGCGTCGAGCGCGGCACCGGAGCGCACGAAATTCGTGTGATAGCGATCCACTACTCGCTTCTGTTCGGGACCGAGATTTTCACGCGCCGTCCAGACCGCCTCGATGCGGCGGAACAGCGGCTCGTTCAGCGAAATCGCGTTACTGTGACGAGCGAGCAGCGGCGCCATCTCGCGCTCCACGGCCTGCAGGGCTTCGTTGGTGTCTGCCGTTGCCAGATGGAAGAACACCGCCGCGACCTTGTCGAGGCCGAGGCCCGACAACTCTATCGCGACGATCGTGTTCTCGAAGCTTGGCGCTTCCTTGTTGCCGACGATCTTGTCGATTGCCGCCATCTGGCCCTTCATCTCCGCATCGAAAGCTGGACGAAAATGGTCAGGCTTCAGCAGATCGAACGGGGGCAGTCCAAGTGGGCTCGTCCACGCGGCGAGAAGGGGGTTTTCGATATTGGACATCTGGCGTTCCGGGCTGTGAGGGTGCGGGAGATATAGTCGGGCTGCCGGGAGGATTCGAGTCTGCCGAGATCGCCGCTTCCTTTTCTTGTCGTGCCCGCGAAGGCGGGCATCCAGTACCCACTGATCGAACAGCGCGTGCTGGGTCCCCGCCTTCGCGGGGACGACAAGAAAGACATAGCTACTCGTTCTCGCGACTGACGTCAGCCCGAGTCATCGTCTCCTTCCAAGTCTTTCTCCTCGAAACAAATCGAGGGGTGGCGGG
>JAYTZZ010000087.1:0-11157 GCA_043741595.1 Hyphomicrobiales bacterium
GCCATCCGTGGGGGCGATGTGGAAACGCACCAAGGCTGGATGCGGCGCGCCTATGCCTTGGGGCAGGGTGCGGGCACCCAGGCAATCACGCAGCTGCCGATCATTCTCCTCTTCGGCCCACTGAAGGGCACGACCTTGGCGCTGGCGATGGGCGGAGCGTGGCTCATCAATCTCGGCGTGGCCGAGTGGTTGATCTATCGGCGGCGTCAGAAGGTGCAGTTGGTGCCTGCTGCGGCCTGAGCGGCGACCTTCCCTCAAGAACAAGGAGCGCAAAATGCAGATTACAGCGCCAATCCTCATACGTTGGACCGGTCTGGCCGCTCTGGTGGGAGGGATCATCTTTGCGGGTATTCAGCCTATCCATCCGCCGGACGTTCTCGCGTCGGTCACCACCGGCACATGGGCAATCATCATCTCGTTGAAGCTGTTGATGTGCTTCCTTTTCCTGACCGGCATCGCGGGGCTCTACGCGCGGCAAGCGGAAGAGGCCGGATGGTTGGGTCTGATCGGCTTTGTCCTGTTCAGCGCATCCTGGGCGCTGCAGTCGGGCTTCGTCTTCGCCGACTCTTCATCCTGCCGCCGCTGGCGACGACCACACCGCAGTTCATCGACAGCTACCTGGGGGTCGTCAACGGGTCGCCCGGGGTGATGGACATCGGAGCCCTCGTGCCGACATACACGGCGGTCGGGATCCTTTACCTGCTCGGCGGCCTCGTGTTTGGCGTCACGACCGTCCGCGCCGGCGTCCTGCCGCGTTGGCCGGCGATTCTGCTTGCCGTCACCGCAGTGGTGACCCCGGCGGCCGTGCTCCTCCCGCACGCGCAGCAACGGTTTGCTGCGGTGCCGATGGGGATCGCTCTTGGCTGGCTGGGCTATGCGCTTTGGTCGGAACAGCGAGCGTAAGCCGCGCAGCCTTTCCGGGAGTTTGCTGCAGCGGCGTAGCCGCTATAGTCGCCCCATGACCGAGACCGCCACAGTCGATTCCAGACCTGCGCGTCCGTTCGCGGGCCACGTCACCACCTGCCTCGTCGCCGACGGCGGTGATTTCGTCTCGCGTCCGGTCGATGCGCTCGCCTTCGATTTCGCAGGCATCGTTGGCGATTTCCACTCGGGCCTGACGCGCAAGACCACCTCGCGCGAGCCGTGGTATCCGCGCGGCACCGAAATCAGGAACGATCGTCAGCTCACCATTGTGTCCGCCGAGGAACTTGCCGAGGTCGCGGCGCTGTTGGACTTGCCGGAGATCAGGCCCGGCTGGATCGGCGCCAATCTGGTTCTGTCGGGATTGGCGGGCCTGACCCTGACACCTGCGGGCACACGTCTGTTCTTCGCAGGCGGTGCAAGCCTGTTGATCGAGGGCGAAAACGCGCCGTGCCGGGTCGCCGGCAAGTCTATCGGTAGGCATGTCGGAGGACGTGAAGGTTTCGATCTTCTCTTCCCCAAACTCGCGCGGCACAAGCGTGGGCTGGTGGCGTCGATCGAGAGGCCGGGGACGATCCGCACCGGGGAGGACTTCGCGCTTCGTCCGCGTCGCCGACCTGTGCGTTGAGCCACGTAGGTTGTGCTAGAATTTGTCGTTGCACCGTCGAGCGAGGGGATGCTCTGAATGGAACTCGATGCGGTCCTGCTGGCGCGGATACAGTTCGCGTTCACCATCGCCTTCCACATCATCTTTCCGACGTTCACGATCGGGTTGTCGGCGTTCATCGCAACACTGTTGGTCATGTGGCGGCGCTCGGGTGTCGAGCGCTATCGGACGCTTGCGCGCTTCTGGACGCGCATTTTTGCCGTGTCGTTCGCCATGGGCGTCGTCTCCGGCATTGTTCTCTCGTATCAATTCGGCACCAACTGGAGCCAGTTCTCAGTGGTCGTGGGCAATGTCGTCGGTCCGCTCATCGGCTACGAGGTGCTGACGGCCTTCTTCCTCGAGGCGACGTTCCTCGGCATCATGCTCTTCGGCTGGAACCGCGTTCCGCCGTGGCTGCACGTGCTCTCCGCCATCCTCGTCGCTGTCGGCACGGTGACCTCGGCGTTCTGGATCATCTCTGCGAATTCGTGGATGCAGTTTCCGGCGGGTCATTTCGTGCGCGACGGTATCGCCTATCCCGCGGATTGGCTGACGATCGTCTTCAATCCGACGTTCCCGGTGCGCCTCGTTCACATGGTGACCGCCGCCTATCTCACCACGTCGTTCGTGGTCATGGCGGTCGGCGCGCGCTTCCTCATTGCCGCGCGCTATCAAGACCATGCGCGCACCATGCTCAAGATGGGCATCGCCATGGCGGCGGTGCTGGCGCCGCTCCAGCTTGTCATCGGCGATCAGCACGGCCTTCAGGTGGCCGAGTATCAGCCGGCCAAGCTCGCGGCCATCGAGGGGCATTGGGAGAACACCGGCCCGGCGCCACTGGTTCTGTTTGCCATTCCCAACAAGACGACCGAGAGCAATGACTACGAAGTGTCGATCCCGAACGGCGCCAGCCTCATCGTCACCCATTCCCTCGACGGGCGCTTCAAGGGGCTGAAGGATTTCGCGCCGGAAGACCGGCCACCGGTGGCATGGCCGTTCTTCGCCTTCCGCCTCATGGTGGGCATCGGTTTCGCCATGATCGGCCTCGGTCTTTGGGGCGCCTGGCTGTGGTGGCGCGGAAAACTCGAGGTGTCGCCGCTGTTCTTGCGCCTCGCGTCGCTATCCTGGCCCGCGGGTTTCATCGCCATCCTGTCGGGCTGGACCGTCGCGGAGACCGGGCGGCAGCCATGGCTGGCCACAGGCATCCTGCGCACGCTGGATGCGGCGTCGCCGGTGCCCGCCGCGGCGGTGGCAGTGACGCTGGTGCTCTTTGTCATCGTGTACGGCATCGTCTTCGCTGCGGGCCTCCTCTATATGAACCGCCTCATCAATCGCGGTCCGGCCGGCGAGGGGGTGCCAGTCGAGGGCGTGGCCAGCCGGCCGATCTCGGCCGCCGGACGTGTTGGCGAGAAGCTCTTCGGCGGGGAGGCGTAGGCGATGCTCGCGTATTATCTCCCGGTTATATGGGCGCTCCTCATCGCAACCGCGGTCGCCCTCTACGTCATCCTTGACGGTTTCGATCTCGGCATCGGCATCCTCTTCCCGACGACGCGGGTGGAGAAAGAACGCGACCAGATGATGAACTCGGTCGCGCCCTTCTGGGATGGCAACGAGACGTGGCTGGTGCTCGGCGGTGGCGGGTTGTGGGTTGCTTTCCCGCAGGCGTACGCCGTCATCATGCCGGCGTTCTACCTGCCGGTCATCGTCATGCTGCTTGCGCTCATCTTCCGCGGCGTGTCGTTTGAGTTCCGCCACGTCTCCAAGCCCAACCACCGCGCTTGGGATTTCGCCTTCGCTGGCGGATCCACCATTGCGAGCTTCGCGCAGGGGCTTATTCTAGGCGGCCTGATCCAGGGGATCACTGTCGTCGACGGCAAGTTCGGCGGCGGGCCGTTCGATTGGGCAACGCCGTTCGCGCTGCTCTGCGGCGTCGGTGTCGTCATTGGGTATGCGCTGCTAGGCGCGACCTGGCTTGTCGCCAAAACCGACGGCGTAGTGGCAAAACGTGCCCGCCGGCAGGCGCACATGCTGCTCATCGCGGTGCTGGTGCTGATCGCCGCGGTCAGCTTGTGGACGCCGCTCAGCTTCCCGCGCATCGCTGATCGCTGGTTCTCTGCGCCTAATATCTGGTTCCTGTGGCTGGTGCCGCTCATCACTGCGGCGCTCGGCTGGTTCGTCTGGCGCGGGCTCGCCCGCAATCGGGACTACACACCGTTCATCGGCGTCGTTGGGCTATTTCTGCTGGCGTTCCTCGGTCTCGGCATTTCGACATTCCCGTATCTCGTGCCGCCGACGCTCACGGTGTGGGACACCGCTGCCGTTCCCGACAGTCAGGTCTTCACGCTCATCGGCACGGTCGTCATGCTGCCGATCATCCTTGGCTACTTCGTCTTCGTTTTCTGGACCTTCCGCGCCAAGGTCGGCATCGACGCGGCCGACGGATATCACTGACTACAAAAATGCCTCATTCCGGTTCGTTTTGTTTCAGTAGCTGCGCGTTATGGTCGAATTGGGAGGTTTGACATGATGAACCGGCGCACGTTTGTCGCCGCGGCCCTTGCCGCTGGCGCCGCCAGGAATTTGA
Source organism: Hyphomicrobiales bacterium (assembly GCA_043741595.1). Classification (GTDB taxonomy): domain Bacteria; phylum Pseudomonadota; class Alphaproteobacteria; order Rhizobiales; family Kaistiaceae; genus DASZQY01. The sequence continues at coordinate 4,152 of JAYTZZ010000087.1, forward strand.
TGTCCGGCGCCGCCTTCGCGGCGGATGATTACACCACCGTCTCCTATCCGAGCGGATCGCTGAACATCGCGGCCTACATCTATCAGCCGCCGGGCGATGGGCCGTTCCCGCTGATCGTCTTCAACCACGGCTCGCGATCGAAGCATGAACGGAAGTCCGTGCCGTTCGAGTACATGGGCGATCTTTACCGCACGGCGGGATACGCTGTGCTCGTGCCTGAACGCCGGGGCTACGGCACGTCCGATGGACCGACATTCAGCGAAGCGGCCGGAGGGAAGGGCGGCGCGGCGTTTGTGGATCGGATGGAGCTGGAAGCCGACGATGTCCTGGCGGCGGCCGACTATGGCGCCACGCTTCCGTTCGTCGATCCCGAGCGCATTGGCGTGGCGGGCTACTCGTTCGGTGGAATCGTCACCATGCTCGCCATCGCCCGAAACAAGGTTTTCAAGGTGGCGCTCGATCAGGCCGGCGGCTCGCTCAGTTGGAAGGGAAGCCCGGAACTGCGCAAGGCCATGACCGCGGCAGTGGGCAAGGTCAGGATTCCGGTCATGTTCATGGACTCGAAGAACGACGCGACGACGGACTCGGTGACGACGCTCGCGGCGGCGATGCAAAAAGCCGGACGGCCCCACGAGATCAAGGTCTATCCGGCGTTCACGCCGACCAGCAATCCCGGCAACATCGCGCCGGGCCACCTGATTTTTAGCGAACAGGGCGTGGATATTTGGCGGCAAGACGCGCTGACATTCTTGAACAAGGTCCTGCAAGCATAACCTCCGGCCGTCCAACGGCCGCAAGCGGCGTTCTGCCAGCCATCTGATGGATGACGGGCCTTTCCTCGTCGGCTCGCCGCCGGCCAACTACCCTCATCGCCCCATTGCATGGCGGTCCCTTAACGTATAAGTATATCTTTATATGTTATCGGAGCCAACTATGGCTGGATCACCCAGATTTGCAGTGGAAAGTGTCATTACTGCCCTGAAGGCGGCGGGCGAAGTCACGCGCTTGCGCATCTTGGCGCTTCTGGGTCAGGCCGAGCTGACGGTGAAGGATCTCACTGCCATCCTGGGTCAATCGCAGCCACGCATCTCGCGTCACCTGAAGCTCCTCGCCGAAGCCGGGCTCATCGACCGCTACCCTGAAGGCGCATGGGTGTTCTACCGGCTGACCGACGGCGGGTCGGCGCGCCGTCTTGCCGGCGATCTTTTCGCCCTCGTCGATGATGGCGATCCGGTCTTGTCGCGCGACCGCGAGCGCCTCGCGGCCGTAAAGCTCGAGCATGCCGAAACGGCTCGCCGCTATTTCGCCGAGAACGCCGCGGACTGGGACACGATCCGCGCACTGCATGTTGCCGACAACGCCGTCGAGGCGGCGATGCTAAGCACGCTCGGCGATCGGCAGTTCGACAGCCTCCTTGATCTCGGCACCGGCACCGGCCGGCTACTCGAATTGCTCGCGCCGCTCTACGCCCGTGCCGTCGGCGTCGACGCCTCCGCCGACATGCTAGCGGTCGCCCGTGCCAATCTCGACCGCGTCGGTCTTGCCAATGCGCAGGTGCGTCTCGGCGACATCCAGCATCTGCCGTTCCCGCGCAATTCGTTCGACGTCGTCACCATCCATCAGGTGCTGCACTATCTCGACGAGCCGGAGCGCGCGATCGCGGAAGCCGCGCGCGTGCTACGTCCCGGCGGGAGGCTGCTCATCGTCGATTTTGCTCCGCACGATCTTGAGTTCCTGCGTGAACGACACGCCCATCGCCGTCTGGGTTTCGCGCGGAATGCAATGCGCCCGTGGATCGAGACCGCGGGTCTGGCGGTCGAAGCGGCCCATGATCTGCCGGCGGGCGAGGGCGGCAAGCTCACTGTCACCCTCTGGCTCGCGAAGGATCGCCGTGTGGCGGTCGCCGGTGCGCGGGAGGTGGCGTAATGGAAACACCCACCGACCGCACTAGCCGCATCGTCGGCAACGAGCATCCCCTGCGCGTCTCGTTCGAGTTCTTCCCGCCGAAGACCGAGCAGATGGAGGAGACACTATGGCGCTCGATCGAACGGCTGGCGCCTCTGGCTCCGTCGTTCGTGTCGGTCACCTACGGCGCCGGCGGCTCGACGCGTGAGCGCACCCACGCCACGGTCAAACGCATCCTCGCCGAGACGTCGCTTCGCCCGGCGGCGCATCTCACTTGCGTTGGCGCTGTGCGCGGCGAGGTGGATGCTGTGGTGGACAGCTATGCCGATCTCGGCGTCCGCCATATCGTCGCGCTTCGCGGCGACCCGGTCACCGGCATCGGTACGTCCTATGTCCCGCATCCGGGCGGTTACGACCACGCCGCTCATCTCGTCGCCGGCATCAAGCGGCGACAACCCGGCATCGAAGTTTCGGTCTCGGCCTACGTCGAGCGACATCCCGAAAGCCGCGATTGGGCGACCGAGATGGACAACATCAAGCGCAAGGTCGACGCCGGCGCGGATCGCCTCATCACCCAGTTCTTTTTCGACAACGATCTCTTCGACAGCTTCGTCGAACGCGTGCGCGCCGCCGGCATCACGATTCCGGTCGTGCCGGGCATTGTCCCGGTCCTCAACTTCACCCAGACAGCGAAATTCGCGGCCAAGGCCGGCGCCTCGGTGCCGCCGTGGCTTGCCGCCCGCTTCGATGGACTGGAAGAAGACGCGACCACGCGCCAGCTCGTTGCTGCCGCCGTCGCCGCCGAGCAGGTCCTCGACCTGGTTGATCGGGGCGTTGCCGATTTCCATTTCTACACGATGAACCGCGCCGACCTCGTTTACGCCATCTGCCACCTTCTCGGGCTCCGTCCGGCCAAGACCGTCGCGAACGAGGCGGCCGCATGAGCAACGCAGAAGCCCGCATCCGCGCTGCCGCGGCAAAGCGCATTCTTGTGCTCGACGGCGCCATGGGCACGATGATCCAGACGCTGAAGCTGACGGAAGCCGAGTTCCGCGGCGAGCGGTTCAGGGATTGGCCGCGTGACGTGCGCGGCAATAACGATCTGCTCATCCTGACGAAGCCTGACGCCATCCGCGCGTTTCATCTCGATTACCTTCGCGCCGGCGCCGACATCGTCGAGTCAAATACGTTCGCGTCGACCTCCATCGCCCAGGCCGACTACGGCATGGAGGGGCTTGCATACGAGCTGAACCGGGAGGGCGCCCGCCTTGCCCGCGAGGCTGCTGATATCGTCACCGCCGAGACTCCCGAGCGGTCGCGCTTTGTAGCCGGTGCGATCGGGCCGACCAACCGCTCGGCGTCGATCTCGCCGGACGTCAACAACCCTGGCTTCCGCAACATCTCGTTTGACGATCTGGTCGCCGCCTATGGCGAGGCAACGCGAGGGTTGATCGACGGCGGCGCCGATCTCATCCTGTTCGAGACCGTGTTCGACACGCTGAACGCCAAGGCCGGCATTGTCGCCGTCGAGGAAGTGTTCGCCGAGAAGGGTGTGCGCCTGCCGATCATGATTTCCGGCACGATCACCGATCTGTCAGGCCGCACACTTTCCGGCCAGACGCCCACGGCGTTCTGGTATTCGGTCCGTCATGGCCGCCCGCTCACGATCGGCCTGAACTGTGCGCTCGGCGCCAAGGAGATGCGCGCCCACATCGCCGAGATCGCGCGCATCGCCGATGCGCTCGTCTGCGCCTACCCGAACGCGGGGTTGCCGAACGAATTTGGTGAATACGACGAGAGCCCCGAGGCGATGGCCGGCATGCTCGGCGAGTTCGCTCGCGCCGGTCTCGTCAATGTCGTCGGCGGCTGCTGCGGTACGACGCCGGACCACATCCACGCCATCGCTGCGGCGGTGGAGGGTGTCACGCCGCGCGTCATCCCGGATCAGGTCGCCCGCATGCGCCTCTCTGGTCTGGAGCCGTTCGAACTCGCTTCATGACCCAGCCCACCGCCATCTTCGTTAATATCGGCGAGCGTACCAACGTCACCGGCTCGGCCAAGTTCCGCAAGCTGATCACGGCCGGCGACTACACCGCCGCGCTTGACGTCGCCCGCGAGCAGGTCGTCAACGGCGCACAGGTGCTCGATGTCAACATGGACGAGGGCCTGCTCGATTCCGAGAAGGCAATGGTCACGTTCCTGAACCTCATCGCCGCCGAGCCCGACATCGCCCGCGTACCGATCATGATCGACTCGTCGAAGTGGTCGGTGATCGAGGCGGGCCTGAAATGCGTGCAGGGCAAGTCGATCGTCAACTCGATCTCCATGAAGGAAGGCGAAGCCGAGTTCCGCCAGCGCGCAGAGCTGGTGCGCCGCTATGGCGCCGCCGTTGTGGTGATGGCCTTCGACGAGCAGGGCCAAGCCGACACGTTCAAGCGCAAGACCGAGATTTCGGCGCGCGCCTACAAGATCCTCACTGAGGAGATCGGCTTCCCGCCGGAAGACATCATCTTCGACCCAAACATCTTCGCCATCGCCACCGGCATCGACGAGCACAACAACTACGGTGTCGATTTCATTGAGGCGACGAAGTGGATCAAGGCGAACCTGCCGCACGCGCATGTTTCCGGCGGGGTCTCGAATCTCTCGTTCGCCTTTCGCGGCAATGAGGGCGTGCGCGCGGCGATGCACTCGGTGTTCCTCTATCACGCGATCGCCGCTGGCATGGACATGGGCATCGTCAATGCCGGCGCGCTGCCGGTTTATGACGACATCGACCCGGAACTCCGCGAGCTCTCGGAGGACGTGATCCTCAACCGCCGGCCCGACGCCAGCGCCCGCATGCTTGAAGCCGCGACGCGGCTCAAGGGTGATGGCGGCCAGAAGAAGGAAGCCGACCTCGCCTGGCGTGAACAGCCCGTCGACAAACGGCTGGAGCACGCACTTGTCGCCGGGATCACCGAATTCATCGAGGCCGACACCGAGGAGGCGCGGAAGGCCGCCCTTCGCCCGCTCGACGTGATCGAGGGTCCGCTCATGGCCGGGATGAATGTCGTCGGCGATCTCTTCGGCTCGGGCAAGATGTTCCTGCCGCAGGTGGTGAAGTCCGCCCGCGTCATGAAGCAGGCGGTCGCATACCTGCTGCCCTTCATGGAGGAGGAGAAGCGCCGCACCGGGGCAGCCCAGGGCAACGCGCCGCGCATCCTGCTCGCGACCGTCAAGGGCGACGTCCACGACATTGGCAAGAATATCGTCGGCGTCGTGCTCGCCTGCAATAACTACGAAGTCATCGACCTCGGCGTCATGGTGCCGGCGGCGAAGATTATCGCTACCGCGCGGGAGAGGAAGGTCGACATCATCGGTCTCTCCGGCCTGATCACGCCCTCGCTGGACGAGATGTGTCACGTCGCCGCAGAGCTCGAGCGCGAGGGCTTCGATCTGCCGCTGCTGATCGGTGGGGCGACGACGAGCCGCGTCCACACCGCCGTCAAGATCAACCCGAACTACCACCGCGGTCAGACGGTGCACGTGCTCGATGCCAGCCGCGCCGTCGGCGTCGCCTCGTCCCTCATCGGCACGGGGAGGGTCGCTTTCGTCGACAAGATCCGCGCCGAGTACAAGGAAGTCGCCGCCGGTCATGCGCGCGGACTTGCCGACAAGAAGCGCATCACGCTCCGCCAGGCGCGCGCCGATCGCTTCGCCATCGACTGGAAGGCGTACACGCCGCCGAGGCCGACCTTCCTCGGCACGCGCGCGTTCAAGAACTATCCCGTTGCCGAGCTGGTGCCGTACATCGACTGGACGCCGTTCTTCGCCACCTGGGAGATGAAGGGCACGTACCCGCTCATTCTCGACGACGACAAGCTCGGCCCGGCGGCGCGTTCGCTTTATGCCGACGCGCTGGCGATGTTGAAGCAGATGGTCGACGAGAACTGGCTTACCGCCAACGGCGTCATCGGCTTCTGGCCGGCAGCCGCCGAAGGCGATGACATTATCCTCTACGACGATGAGACGCGGGGCAGTGAGCGCACGCGCCTCTATACACTTCGCCAGCAGATCGCCCGTTCTGCCGGCAACAAGCGGGCCCATACCGCGCTTTCCGACTTTGTTGCGCCAAAAGAGACCGGCGTCGCCGACTACATCGGCGGCTTTGCCGTCACTGCCGGCATCGGCGAGGAAGCCGTCGCCGAACGTTTCTCGCGCGCCAATGACGACTACTCCAAGATTCTCTCGCAGGCTCTCGCCGACCGCCTTGCCGAAGCGTTCGCTGAACGGCTGCATGAGCGCGTTCGGCGCGAGTTCTGGGCCTACGCACCGGCGGAGGATTTCACGCCGGAAGATCTCATACGTGAATCCTACTCCGGCGTCCGCCCCGCGCCCGGCTACCCGGCCCAGCCTGACCACACCGAGAAGGCGACCCTCTTCGACCTCCTCGATGCGGAGAAGGCGACCGGCATCAAGCTCACCGAGAGCTACGCCATGTGGCCGGGCTCGTCCGTCTCCGGTCTCTACTTCGCGCACCCCGACAGTCACTACTTCGGCGTTGGCCGTATCGATCGCGACCAGGCGGAAGACTACGCCGCCCGCAAGGGCTGGCCGTTGAAGGAAGCCGAGCGATGGCTCGCGCCCATCCTCAACTACGAGCCGGAGACGATGGCGGCGGCGGAGTAGGGGGACAGGCCGCCTCGCGCATTCCGTGCTAGAAGCTCAACACGACTTCAATTGAGCGCGGAAGCTTCATGACCAAGACTTGTTTCGTTATTGGCCCAATCGGCGACGTCGGCTCGTCGACGCGATCAGATGCTGATGATTTCATGACGTACATGATTTCTGCGTGCTCGGCGTTTGCCGAGCACGGATATTTGCCACCCATTCGCGCTGACCAATTGAATGAGCCGGGCCGCATAACGTCCCAAGTGATCAAACTGTTGGTGGAAGCAGACCTAGTTGTCGCTGACCTCACCGGTAACAATGCGAATGTCTATTACGAGTTGAGTCTCCGACACGCTATCGGGAGGCCAGTAATCCATATGGCGGCGGAGGGTACGCCGCTGTCTTTTGATGTGCGCGACAATCGGACGATTTTCTACACGATGCACAG
>JAYTZZ010000088.1:0-1955 GCA_043741595.1 Hyphomicrobiales bacterium
CCACCAGGGTCTTGAAAATCGATTGGTCCATGCGCCCGCGGTTGTGGCCGCAAATGACGGCGCAATCTATCGCCGTGCGCGGCTCGGTGGAACGCTAAACTTCTACTTGCGTAAAGCCGTATGACTGAGTCGTTCGAATTTCTGGACAACACGCGATTGCATTGCGCTCGCTGCGGCTCTCTACGCGATTCGCGTCAGCACCTGACGGGGTAAGGCAAACTGCTATCATCCAAGAACACCCGAACCCACGAGAAAAGCGATCAGGGATGGCGAAGGCGAAAGCCGCATCTGCCCGGCTCGGGTCTTCGGAGCGTATCCGGCTCGCCGCCGTCCGCTTGTTCAAGGCTCGTGGCTATCACGGCACGTCGGTGCGCGATCTCGCGGAAGCACTCGGGATGGAGCCGGCCAGCCTCTATTATTACTTCCCTTCGAAAGAGGCCATCCTCGTCGATCTCTTCGAGCGAACGATGGATGTCATGCAGGACAACCTGTACCGGGCAATGGCGCGTGGCGGCGCGCCGGTCGAGCAGCTCCGCAATGTCGTGCGCACCCACGTACTCTGGCATATCCAGCGCCAGGACGAGGCTTTTGTCAGCCATAGCGAGCTGCGCTCGCTGACTCCCCCGAATCATCGACGGATCATCGCCAAGCGCGATCGGTACGAGAAGTCGATGCGCGATCTGCTCGCCGCCGGGGTCCGCGCAGGCGAGTTCGAGATCGCCGACATTCGCCTGACCAGCATCGCCATTCTGATGATGTGTAGCGGCGTGTCCGACTGGTTCACCCGGCGGGGACGGCTCAAACCCGCGAAGGTCGCCGACAGTTACGCCGACATGGTGCTCCGGCTGGTGAGCGCGCGCTGAGGCGCCTCCCGGCGCCCGCTACTTGGCGTCGAACGGTTTCACCTTCGTCACCTTGTACAAGTCGGGCCCTGCCTTGCACTTCTCGCAGTTCACGCCAGGCGTATCCGGTTGCGGCGTCAGCGTGGCGGTGATCTTCTGGATCGTCGCCCCGGGTGTCGGCTTGCCGTCGAGTGCCGCCGTCAGCGACAGTTCCGGCAACAGCTCCGGCGGCGAGAACACGGTAACGAAGAACGTGTCGGGCACCTTGTCCTTCGGGAAGACGTTGCAACCGTTCTCCCAGCGGTCACCCGTGCAGATCTTGATGTCGTCCGCCGTCGCCCAAGGCAGCGGATAGGCGACGCGACGGAAGGTCATCGTCCGCTGCTTGGTCAGCACTTCCATCATGAGCTTGAACGCGAACGCCGCTTCGGCCGGCGTACCGCCCGAGGACACGCCGTTCAAGCCCATGCGGCGCATTTCCGGGTCGGCCAGCGCGAGACGGAAGCCGTTGCCGCCCTCACCGACGACGACCGGGAGCTTCTTCCGCCCGGCCGCGAGGAACGCCTTGATGATCCCCATTTCGCCCGGCAGCGTGAACACGCCATCGATTTCCGGATGGGCGGCAAGCACCTTCGCCGCCTCGGCCTGCGACACTTCGTCGCTGGCCTTGCCCCAGGTCTCGGCGACGACCTGTATGCCCGGGTACTTCTTGATGGCGGCCAGGAAACCGTCGTAATGGCGTTTGTCCGCGGCGCCGCCGGCGAACGCGTGGTTGACATAGATCTTGCCCTTGCCTTTGAGCAGATTGGCCATCAGCTGGCCGCCGTTCTCGCCGAAGCCATTCGTGATCGCCTGGACCTGGTACGCGCACGGCTAGCCTCTTCCAATGGCCTATGAGCCTGAAGGGGGTGCCGTGATTCCAATGGGATATGAGCCTGAAGGAGCGGTTTTGGATCGATCATCGCCCAATGGTGATCGATATGAACGAATCAAAGCTCGCCACAATCGAGCAAGTACGCAACTGGTTGGCCGGGGTGTCGGATGTGACTTTGTCCCCGCTGGCCAGCGTCCGGCAGCGCTATGAATTCATCGAGCAGGTCGTGCGCCGCTTCG
>JAYTZZ010000089.1:0-11080 GCA_043741595.1 Hyphomicrobiales bacterium
AAGCCGGCCCGCATTTGGCCTCTGTCGTTTTGACTCACCCGGTCAAGGTTTCCCCACGCGGGAGCCCCGCTGATGCCGGTTTGTCCGAACTGAGAAAACGGTCCGGACGTGCGGGACGTAGTGAGGTCGCATTCGTACGGTTGGGGTTGGCTTCCCAGCGCCCGAAGCCGCGACCTGTCGTCCGATCTGGACGCTCCCATCTTGTACGGCGCGAGGAACCTAGCCGGTTCGCTGCTGATTTCCAAGAGCATTTTTTACTACACCAACGGTTAACCAGAAGGCATGCGATCGGCGTGTTACCGGCTAAGAATCGCCACGCGCTCGATCGCAGCAAGATCGCGCCGGAAGCTGCATGCGAACCGGGCAGCATGTGCAAGCGCCGCTACTGCCTGGGCCTGCCCGAAACCGATCTCGATGAACGCGGCGCCGCCATCGGCATGCACGCGATCAAGGTCGGAAACAATGGCGCGCACCGCATCAAGTCCGTCGGCGCCGCCGTCAAGGGCGACATGGGGATCATGGTCGCGGACTTCAATTGGCAATCCGGGAATATCGGGAGTGGCGATATAAGGCGGATTGGCGACGACAACGTCGAACCGCGTGACGATGCCGTCCGCCCAGTCGCCAACAGCAAATTCCGCCCGATCCGAGAGACCATGACGACGAGCGTTGGCCCGCGCGGCCGCAATTGCGCCCTCCGAGATATCGACGCCGAGTCCACGCGCGTTCGGGAGCTGCGAGAGCAGCGCCAGCAGGATGGCGCCGCTGCCCGTGCCGAGATCGAGGATGGCGACCGGGCTCTCGCGGTCGACCACAACGAGGACGGCATCGACGAGAGACTCGGTGTCGGGACGCGGGATCAGCGTGTCTGCGGAGAGTGCCAGATTGAGTCCATAGAATTCCTTGTTGCCGACGATGCGCGCGATCGGCTCGCCCGCAACGCGGCGGCGGGCTAGCGACTGGACACGGAAAGCCACGACCGCGCCGGCAACCTCCCCGTCGCGCAGCAGCACGTCATTCGGCATGCAGTCGAGGACGTGTGCGATGAGGAGCCTCGCGTCAAGCGCCGCCGTCTGGCTCGTCGGTCCCAGGATACGGGCGATCTCACGCCGGAGATCGGCGACCGTGCCGGCCACCGGGTTCAATTCCCCTGCGCGGCGAGCAACGTCGCCTGATGATCGGTGATGAGCGCATTGATCAACTCATCGAGCGCGTCGCCAGCGAGGACCTTGTCGAGCTGGTAGAGCGTGAGATTAATGCGGTGATCGGTCACCCTCCCCTGCGGGTAGTTGTAGGTACGGATGCGCTCGGAGCGATCACCCGAACCGATTTGACCCTTGCGCGCCGCGGAGCGCTCGCTGTCGAGCTTCTCTCGCTCGGCCTCGAAGAGACGCGAGCGCATGACCTGAAGCGCTTGCGCCCGGTTCTGGTGCTGCGAGCGCGAACTGACCGTCACCGAGATCCCGCTCGGGATATGGGTCATGCGCACCGCCGAGTCGGTGGTGTTCGCGTGCTGCCCCCCTTTGCTTGAGGCGCGCAGCGTCTCGACATTGAGGTCTTCCTGCTTGAGGTCGATGTCGACGTCCTCGGCTTCGGGCAGTACCGCGACGGTCGCCGCCGAAGTATGGATGCGCCCCTGCGCCTCGGTCGCCGGGACGCGCTGCACGCGGTGAACACCCGATTCGAACTTCAAGCGCGCGAAGACGCCTTTGCCGGCGACGTTCGCGATGATTTCCTTGTAGCCGCCGGCCTCGCCATCGCTTTCCGACAGCACCTCCACCTTCCAGCGATGGAGATCGGCATAGCGCTGATACATGCGGAAAAGATCGCCGGCGAAGAGCGCCGCCTCGCTGCCGCCCGTGCCGGCGCGGATTTCGAGGATCGCGCTCTTCTCGTCTGCCGCGTCCTTCGGCAGGAGCAGAAGGCGGATCTTCTCTTCAAGGTCGGCTATACGCTTGTCGAGCTGCCGGGCCTCGGTCGCCGCCATTTCCCCCATCTCGGGGTCGTTCGCGAGCGCTTCGAGATCGGCACGCTCTTTCTCCGCCGCGATCAGTTCGGCGCTGGCGATATTGATCGGCTCGATTTCGGCCCGCTCGCGGCTGAGCTTGATCCGCGATTCCCGGTCGATGGGTTGAGCCAGCCGGTTGTCGATGTCCGCCAGCCGGGCGACGAGGCCGTTGATTTTTTCCCTTGGCAGCATGGATCGTTAATACGGGATGCCTTCGGCATCGGCAAAGGCCGTAAGCGCCGGGCGGAGCGCGCTCACCTCGCCGTTGCCATCGAGAAGCCCGTCGAGAACCTTGCCGAGCTTGCCGGCATCGAGCGCCAGCGTCATCGCCTTGACCGGGCCGACCGACGCCGGCGCCATCGACATGGAGCGGTAGCCAAGGCCAATGAGCGTCATGGCGGCCAGGGGATTGCCGGCAAGTTCACCGCAGAGCGTAACCGGCATCGCCTTGCCCGCGCTGCGCACGATCGAGCGGAGCGCCCTGAGAAACGGCTTCGACAACGGATCGAAGCGTCCGGCGACCAGCATGTTGCCGCGATCGCTTGCCGTCATGAATTGCATAAGGTCGTTGGAGCCGACCGAGATGAAGTCCGCAACTCCGACTAGCCCATCGAGCTGCCAGAGCATCGCCGGCACTTCGATCATCGCGCCGAGCATCAGTTTGGTCGGCTGCTCGCGGTTGTGACGGCGCATGTGGGCAAGCTCGCGGTCGATCATCGCCCGCGTCTGCCGAACCTCGTCGAGCTCGGTCACCATCGGCAGCATGACGCGAAGCTCCCGACCCGCAGCCGCCTGGATAAGAGCCCGCAACTGCATCCGCAGCAGTCCCGGCCGGTCGAGGCCGAGGCGGATCGCCCGCCAGCCCATCGCCGGGTTCTCTTCTTCGGCGGTGCGGAGGTACGGGAGAACCTTGTCGCCGCCGATATCGAGCGTGCGGAATGTCACCGGGCGGTCGCCGGCCGCGGCGATGACAGAGGCGTAGAACACCTTCTGCTCGGTCGTCTTCGGCATGGTGGACGCGATCATGAACTGCAGCTCGGTGCGGAATAGGCCGATGCCCTCTGCGCCCGATTCTTCCAGATGCGGCAGGTCAACGAGGAGGCCGGCGTTCATGAGCAGAGTGACGCGCGCGCCATCACGGGTTATCGCCGGCTGGTCGCGGAGTAGCCGGTACTGCTCCTGGCGTTTGGCTCGGAAGCGCACCTTTTCGGCATAAGCAGCCTCCACGTCCGACGTCGGGCGGAGGTGAACCTCGCCGGCAATTCCATCAACGATTATGGCGTCGCCATTCTCGACGAGCGACACCACGTTCTCGGCTCGGCCAACGGTGGCGATACCAAGAGCGCGGGCAACGATGGTGACGTGGCTGGTCGGCCCGCCCTCTTCCAGCACCAGCCCGCGAATGCGCTCGCGGCCATAGTCGAGGAGTTCCGCCGCGCCCATCGTGCGAGCCACGATGATGGCGTCCTTCGGCAGGTTTTCTTCTCCCGGCCCATGCGCCTTGCCCATGAGCACGCGCAGGAGCCGGTTGGTCAGGTCGTCGAAATCATGCAGGCGATCGCGCAGGAACGGGTCCGACTGCCGCTGCAGGCGGGCGCGCATGTCACTCTGCACCTTCTCGACCGCAGCCTCGGCGGAGAGACCGTTGCGAATCGCCTCGTGCATGCGCCTCACCCAGCCACGGTCGTAGGCGAACATACGATAGGCCTCGAGCACGTCGCGGTGCTCGCCGGTATCGCCGATGTCGTCACGCGAGAGCATATCGTCGACGAAGAGGCGCAGGCCCGAGATCGCCTCGTCGAGGCGGCCGCTCTCGTGCTCGACATCCTCGCCGATGAGCGCGGTCACCACGACGCGCGGCTCGTGCAGCACGACGTGGCCGAGGCCGACGCCTTCGCCGAGTCCGACGCCGGTGATCGTCATCGGTCGCTTCAGGTCAAGCGAAGTTCCGGGTCGGCCGAGGCTCGATAGTTCGCCGACGGCGATCATCTCGGCGAGCACCATCGCAGTCGTCTGCAACGCTTCGACTTCTTCCTCGTGGTAGGTGCGATGAGCGCGGTTCTGCACGACGAGCACGCCAAGCGTGCGTCCCGCGCGCAAGATCGGCACGCCGAGGAAAGAGTTGTAAATCTCCTCGCCTGTCTCCGGCAGGTATTGGAAGGCCGGGTGGCTCTGCGCCTCGGAGAGATTGAGCGGCAGGGCCTCCTCCGCGATCGTACCGACGAGGCCCTGGCCGACGCGGAGCGACGCCTTATGCACGGCCTCGCGCTTCAAGCCTTCGGTGGCATAGAGCTCCAGCACGCCGTCGGAGCGCAGCACGTAGGCAGAGCAGACCTCGGCCACCATGTTGGCGGCGATCTGCGTAACAATCTTGTCGAGCCGGGCTTGTGCGCTGATCGGCTCCGCCATGACCTCCCTGAGGCGGCGGAGCAGGACGCGCGGCCCGGCGGGGGGCCCCCGCATGTCCGCTATCCTCTAAGGTTCGGCCGAAATCGGCCGGTGGTGGCGCGCCCGGAAGCGCCGTTCAGGTCTCGTCGAGCCCGTATAGCGAATGCAAAGTCCGTACCGCAAGCTCGGTGTAGGTGGCGTCGATCAATACGGATATCTTGATTTCAGATGTAGTGATGGCCCGGATGTTGATGCCCTTGCCGGCGAGCGCCTTGAAGCACTCGGCGGCGACGCCCGCGTGGCTGCGCATGCCGATACCGATGATGGAGACCTTGGCGACGTCGGTGGAACCCTGCATTGCCTTGTAGCCGATGGTGGCGCGGGCTCCTTCCAGCACCTTCCGTGAGCGCTCGTAGTCGGCCGTCGGCACCGTAAAGGTCATGTCGGTCTGGCTGCCGTCCTCGGAAATGATCTGAACGATCATGTCGACGTTGATGTTGGCGGCGGCGAGCGGCCCGAAGACCGCCGCGGCGACGCCCGGCTTGTCGGCCACGTGCCGGAGCGAAATCTGGGCCTCGTCCTTGGAATAGGCGATCCCTGAAACGACCTTCTTTTCCACGATCTCGTCCTCGTCGCAGATGAGTGTACCCGGCGGATCGCCGGCATTGTTTGCCTCAATCTTTTCCGGATCGTCGAAGCTCGAACGCACGAACGTTCTGACTCCATGCACCATGGCGAGCTCAACGGAGCGCACCTGCAGCACCTTGGCCCCAAGCGAAGCCATCTCTAGCATTTCTTCGTAAGAAACCCGTGACAGGCGCTGTGCCTTCTGCACGATCCGCGGGTCCGACGTGTAGACGCCGTCGACGTCGGTGTAGATATCGCAGCGATCGGCGTGGAGTGCGGCAGCAAGCGCCACGGCGCTCGTGTCAGATCCGCCGCGGCCAAGCGTGGCGATGCGGTTGTCCGGCCCAATGCCCTGAAAGCCGGAAACGACCGCGACCTGGCCGGTCTCCAGCCGCTTGATCAACTCGGTTCCGTCAATGTCTGCGATGCGCGCGGCGCCATGGGCGGCGTCGGTCTTCAGGGGAATCTGCCAGCCCTGCCACGAGCGGGCATTGACGCCGATATCCTGCAGAGCGATCGCGAGGAGGCCCGAGGTGATCTGCTCGCCGGCGGCGACAACCGTGTCGTACTCGCGCGCATCATGAAGCGGCGAAGCCTCGCGCGTCCAAGCGACAAGCTGGTTGGTCGTCCCGGCCATGGCGGAAACGACGACCGCAACCTGGTTGCCGGCGTCGACCTCACGCTTGACGTGGCGAGCGACGTTCTTGATGTGGGGAATGTCGGCGACAGACGTCCCGCCGAATTTCATCACCAGCCGTGTCATCGAAGTGGTCGCTCGCGCTTGGCCCGAAAGGCGCGGCTTTCATAGCGACAGGACCGTCGGGGAGCAATGGCGGCCGGGCAAGACGCCCGGCCGGCTATTCGTGAACTAGTTAACTACCACTCGACCCATGCACCCTTCGGCTTCTGCCAAACGGACGTCTCCGGCATGCCCGTGAACAGCCCCTCGAGGACGTCCATTTCGGCCGGATCGGCGTAGACCTCCTCCATGCCGGCTGCGTCGAACCACACATCGACGCCGATAGCTTCCAGGGGCGCTTTCTCGCCGGGCTGGCCGAGGCGGAAGAACCACTCCCGCGACATAAGTCCCTTGGCGCGGGAGACATTGGCGCGTTTCCGCAGCGCCTCTGTGAGGATCTTCTCGGCTTTCTCACGTGAGGCGACCGGCCCGCGCGCGATGCCAACGTAGCGCTCGTTCTTGCCCGTAGGCGCCGGCAGGCTGAAATGCGGCAGCCCGGGCGTTCTCTCCCAGATCACCGCCTCACGATCGCGATATACCGTCGAGCCGCCCTGCTGGACTTGCGGATCAGAAAAGAACGTGCCGATTCCGGCTGGATTGCTCCAATAGTCGATGATGAGAAGTTCGCCGGCCCCGGACCCGTTGGGCTTGATCGGTACGTAGACGGCATGGCTGAGATCACTGAAGGAACGGGCGGCAGCGACGCCCTGATCCGAGCCGGCAGCCATGTTGTGGGCCACTCGTCCGCCTTCGAGATCCTTGGCGGCGAGCGGGCCCTTCACCGTGAACAGGAACTGAGCAGGCGTAGGATCGACCTGGAGCTTGAACGGTAGGGTGGTCATGACGTGTCTCCTGGGGTACGCGGCAGGCGCCGCTTTCTTCGGGGACCGTCATAAGAGAGCCTATCAAAAGATGTTCAAGAACATCTTTTGAGTTCAGACTAAGCATGGGTCGAAGGAGAACCCGACCATGCCCTACACAGCCGAACACAAGCAGGAGACCCGGACGCGGATCATCAAAAGCGCACGTCGGCTTTTCAACCGGAACGGCTTTGCCGATGTGACCATCGGCGAGATCATGAGCGAGGCCGGCCTGACCCACGGCGGCTTCTACAAGCATTTCGCCGCCAAGGAGGATCTCTACAGCGCGGCGGTGCTGGAGTTCATCCGCAGCGACGAGCCGGAACCCTGGCAAGCCAAGCACATCGATCCGAAGGCGAAGGGACCGGATCTCGCTCTCATGATTCTCGACGCTTACCTGTCCAAGGATCACTACAAGGACCGGGAGGCTTCCTGCCCGATGATCGCCCTCCCCTCCGACGTGGCGCGCAACAACACGGCAGTGAAAAAGGCATTCCGGGAGGTGATGGAAATGATGGTCGGTGTCTTTGCCGCCAATCTTCAGCCAGCCGAGCGGCCAGCGCGCGAGCGGGCACTGGCGCTGGTCGCGCTCGCTGTCGGAGGCATGGTGCTGGCACGCGCCATCGACGACAAGCCGCTGTCAGATGAGATTCGCGACAGCGCCTTGCGCGAAGCCTACGATACGACGGGCTGGGCGGAGGCAGAGGCTGCAGAGTGAGCACGCAGGCGACGAGAGACTCGGTCGACCCCGAAGAAATCGCCCGTTTCGCGGCGCTGGCGGAGACTTGGTGGGATGAGGCCGGCCCAATGCGACCGCTGCACAAGCTCAACCCCACGCGGCTTCGCTGGATCAAGGACGCAATCGCCGAACGCTTCGACCGCGAGCCGAAGGCCGCCGATGCGCTCGCCGGGCTTCGCATCCTCGACGTCGGTTGCGGCGCGGGCATCCTCTCCGAACCGTTCGCCCGCATGGGCGCGACGGTCGTCGGGATCGACCCGTCGGCGGAAGTCATTGCGGCAGCGAAGCTTCATGCCACGCAGAGCGAGCTGACGATCGACTATCGCGCCGCCACCGCCGAAGATCTCGCCGCCGCTGGCGAACGCTTCGACGTGGTCATGGCGATGGAAGTGGTCGAGCACGTCACCGACGTTCCTCGTTTCGTAGCCACGTGCGGCTCCATGGTGAAACCGGGCGGGTTGATGATCGCCTCCACCATTAACCGCACGATGAAGGCTTTCGCGCTCGCCATCATTGGCGCGGAGTATGTGCTGCGCTGGCTGCCGCGCGGCACGCATACCTACGACAAGCTGGTGACTCCCGCGGAACTCACCGCAGCATTCAAGGGCGCGGGACTAATGCCGCGCGCCGAAACGGGGGTGATGTATGTCCCGTTCGTCGATGAGTTCCGCCTGACCGGCGATCTCGACGTGAACTACATGATGGCCGCCGTCGCCGACTAGCCGCCCGTCACATCCCGGGAATCGCGACTAGTTCCATCAAATCCACTGATGCGCCGGCACCGATCTTGAAGTGCGGGTGATCCTTGAACATCTTCGTGACGGAATCGACCGTCTCGCCCTGCACAATCGAATAGCCTGTCATATCGTTCTTGGTATCCGACGCGCCCGACGAGGTCACGCGCTTGGTCTTGCCAAGCGGAGTTCCGAGATCGACGATCGCCTTCTCGTTGTTTTTGGACCACGTCATCCATTCGTCCATTCCCGCCTTCATTTCCGCGGGGGTCGCTTTCATCGCCTGTTCGATTGCGGCGGCCGGCGCCATGTAAATCGCCATGAACTTTTTCATCTGACTCTCTCTTTGATATCTTTTGCGTCGGGTCCACCAGTCGACCTCAAAAGTGTGTCGCTTGTGCGATGGCCAGGAGCATCAAGCGGAAGAACCGCCGGAAGCCGGCGGCTCTCCTTTGGTTCTGCTGGTTTACTTAGCGATCTTCTCGCATTCTTTCATCGCATCGGCGGAGGACGTATCGACCATAAACGTCTTTCCGTCGGAACCCATCATCATCATCATGCAGTGATCGATGGGCTTCGCCATGTGCATCATCGCGGACGATGTCTTCGAATCGGCCATCATCGTGCCCATGTGCCCATCGGGCATGACGGCGATGACCTCGCCTGCCTTCATCATCGACATGGTCGCCGTTTCAGCGGCAAAGGCCGGCATCGCGGCCGCTGCCATGATGCAAGCGGCGCCGAGTATCTTCAGAGCGCGCATGGTACCTCCAGATCGTGTTCCAGCCGCGTCATTCACGGCATCGATTCGGTAGCACGCGCCCCTCGCCTCGACGTTCAATTGGAGCATCACTTCGCAGTCAGTCGGCGTGATGATGAAACAACGTTTCCGTGAGACTTGCGTGAATCTATGCCGCTGTCAGCGCACTGTCACCGGAACATTCTGAACCTGGTTGTTACCCATCCCCTGCCAGTTCCACGGCTGTTCGAGCGGCTGGGCCTCCCCGTCGGCATCGGTCGCCCGACAAGCCAAGACATGATCTCCCGGCACCGCTTGCCAAGCACAAGTCCAGCGACGCCAGGCGAATAGTCCCGGTGCCTCGCCAAGTTCGGTCGCGGTCCATACTCCGTCGACACCGAACTCGACTTTGACGATTGGCGCTGATCCCGCCCATGCCCGCCCTTCAATCGCGCGCAAACCACGCTCCACTGCGCGTCGTCGTGTAAGGAAATCGGGGAACCCCGGCGGCACCATCAGCGCCCTCGGCTTGATGCGCTGAACCGGCGATCCCGGATCATCAGGGTCGCGGCGATAATAGTAGGCGACACTTTGCTGATAGCCGGAAAACGGCTTCATCACCGCCTCAATGCCGGTGAGCCATTTGACCTGCGTCATCCCGTACCAACCGGGAACGACGAGCCTCAATGGGAAACCATGTTGAGGTTCGAGGAGCCGCCCATTCATCTCATAGGCGAGCAACACCTCAGGCCGCATCGCATCCATGACGCGCAAACTGCGAGCGTAATCCTGCTCAATGCCCTTCTCGATACCGTGGTCGGCGCCGGTGAAGACCAGCTCGACAGTTCCGGGCTTGAGACCCGCCGCCAAAATCACATCCGCGAGCGGCGCTCCCGTCCACTGCGCTGTGCCTATCGCTTCGTTAATCCAAGGTTGACTGATCGGTCGCGGCCGCAATTGGGCGCGTCCGTTGCCAGCGCATTCGAACGTCACAATCGTTGTAGCTCGTGGGAGCGCACGCAGATCATTGAGGCTCAATTCGAGAACGCGCCCAACGTTGCCCGACACGCGCAGTCGCCATGACTCAGGATCGATCAGGGGAATGTCGAAATGAACGAGCGTGTAATGTAGCCCCGTCGGTGTGATGTCGTAGCGAAGGGCTTCAAGGGGCATGCCGCGGTTGCGCGTGGCAAGCTGCAATTCTTCCTGCGTCAGCGGCCCATCAGTTGGTGCAGGTCCGCGTGCGACCGCGTGCTTTTCGTCAGCCATGCGCCGAAGATAGCATTCCTTTTTGTCGTGCGAGGCACACCGGTCGGGTGACGTCCAACTTAGTGGGCGTGCGCGTGGACGGGCTGAGTGAGAAAGCGCTCCGCTGACACCGGCATCGGCGGCTCCTCGACCACCGCCGGCGCGCCGGACTGCCCTTCCATCAACAGGCGGAGCGTCGTCACCGCCTGGGTGATCATCTGTTGGAAACCCGGCGCCATCTGGTCGACGAAGGCCTTGTCCTTCGGCTTCGGCTTGCCGACGCGAATCTCGATGTGGGTTCCGGCGGTCGCGTTGTCGAGGAACGCGTAGGTCATCATCACCTTCGGCGCACCGGGCATGGGCATCAGAGTGTCGAGCGTCACGTAGTCGAACGGACGCCAGTCGATCACGTCCTCGATGATGGCGTCCTTGCCGTGCATGCAGTGGTTCTTGGTCCCGACGCCGCGCCTTCCCTTGGCGTGCTTTTCAACCACCCCGTCGGACCCCTGCCATTTCGGTCGATGATTGGGATGCGTGAAATGCTCCCAGACCGCCGGACGCGGCCTTGCGATGTCAAATTCCAGAACCATTGCCGCGCCTTCGCGCGTGACCTCCGTGCGCTGGCGATGATTCTCCTTCTGCCATGCCTCTTCGAGATTGCGCACCCAGCACTTCACCTCGCCGATGATGTCGATGGTCTCGCTGTGCTCGACGAGCCCCTGCTCGATGGGATCGATTCCCATCGCCTGGATGCAGGCCTCGGAGTAAAGCGCGTAGGCGTGACCGCCGAAGCGTTCGTTGACCGAATTCTTCAGTAGCCGGTGGATGAGGATCACATCGCGGCCGGCGAGCTCCTCACGGCCGGCCATCTTGTGCTTTATGAACTCGCCGTGGTGGCTGACGAACTTCAGGTCGAGACCCTGCACCAGCTTGCACGCGCTGCATTCGCAGACGGAAGACTGCTTGATGTTGCGGAGGCGCTTGCGAAAAGCGAAATA
>JAYTZZ010000090.1:0-4760 GCA_043741595.1 Hyphomicrobiales bacterium
TCCGCCATGACGGTCTTGCCGGTCGACACCTCGCCGGTGAGCGACACTTTGGCGATGCCCGGATGGCGCGTAAGCAGACGGCCGGTGTCGGCGAGGCCCTGCACTACGTTAAAGACACCGTCGGGAAGCCCGGCTTCGGTGAATATCTCCGCGAGTTTCGGCGCGCTGAGCGGCGTCAATTCCGCCGGCTTGAAGATCATTGCGTTGCCGCAGGCAAGCGCAGGCGCGGCCTTCCAGCAGGCGATCTGGATGGGATAGTTCCAGGCGCCGATGCCGGCAACGACACCAAGCGGTTCGCGCCGCGTGTAGCCCATTGCAGATGGGCCGAGATCAATGTGTTCGCCGGCGAGACCGCCGGCGAGGCCGGCAAAATATTCCAGGCAATCGGCCCCCGAGACGACGTCGACCACCGACGTTTCCTGGATGGGCTTGCCCGTATCGAGCGTTTCGAGTCGGGCCAACTCGGCATTCCGCGATCGCAGAATGTCGGCGGCGCGTTTCATCACGCGGCCGCGTTCGAGGCCTGTCATCGCCGCCCACACGCCCTGCCCGCGCTTCGCTGCAGCGACCGCGCGCTCGACTTCCTCCGACCCAGCAGTCTCGACTTCGGCGAGTGTCTCGCCCGTCGCCGGGTTGATCGATGTGAATGTCTTTCGCGAAACCGCATCGACATAGACTCCGGCGATGAAGTTGCGGATACGCGTTTCGCGCTTCGTTGACGTCGGCATCCGAGCCGCGGGCTTTGCCGCTGCGATGCGCGTCAGTTCGCCATCGATGAATGCGCTCGCCATGGCGCGCGCCGCACCACTGTCGGTTTCTTTCGGGGACGAGAGTGCGGCGCGAAGCCACAGTCCGTCGATCATCGCGGCGATGGCGAGTGCCAAGCGCTCGGCTTCGACCTCTGGCACTATCTGCTTCAGCCCGTGGCGCAGGTTGGAAAGGAGACGCCCCTGATAGACCTTCTGTACGCGCTTCAGACGAGTCGAATGGATCACCTGCCCCCAGAAGGCGAGCCAGACACTGGTGGTGCGCGCATCGAATTCCTCGGGGGCCAACGTCGTCTCGATCACCGCGTCCACGCGCTCGCGCGGAGTGCGGGCGGCGCGGAGACGCGTCGACAGACCTCGCGCCAGCCGCGATGCGAGGCTGCGGAGCGTCGCTTCGAGGAGGCCGTCTTTGTCGTCGAAATAATGTGCGATCAGCCCCGGCGAGACTTTCGCCTTCTGGCCGATCAGCGCCAGAGTCGTCGCGGCGAAGCCTTCCGCTGCCATCGTGTCGATAGTCGCCTCGATCAATTGCCGGCGGCGGAGATCCTCGGGTTCGACGCGTTTCATCTGTGGGCCCGCTACTTCACTGAACGCCTAATCAATGAGCAAAAGCCCAGCCGCGTCAATGGTCCGGAGCAGAACGAACGTGGACTGGGGTGAAATACTGCTCAGAGAATCCACGTGCGTTGAACGGCCAATCAGCTAGAATACACCGGAATGAGGGGGCGACGGCTTGCGTCCGCGGGAGGGACGCGATTTGTTTCACGCCAATCCGGTCCACCGATTGAGAGACCTGATGGGTCAAATATCCGGGCGAACAATCCGAACAGAGGGGAATTCGATGCACAAGATTTGGCATGCTGCCGGAGCCGCCTTGGCGGCCCTGACGATCACCACGGTCGCCAGTGCGGCCGATCCGGAATCCTGCAAGAGCGTTCGCTTCTCCGATGTCGGCTGGACCGACATCACCGCTACCACCGCCGTTACCGGCGCGGTCTTGAAGGGCCTCGGCTACGCGCCGAAGGTGCAGGTCCTCGCCGTGCCGGTCACCTACGCCTCGCTCAAGAACAAGGACATTGACGTCTTCCTCGGCAACTGGATGCCGTCGATGGCCGGCGACGTGAAACCCTTTATCGACGACGGCTCGGTTGAAACGATCGCCCAGAATCTCGATGGCGCCGGATACGGCCTTGTCGTCCCGACCTATGTCGCCGAAGCCGGCGTGAAGAGCCTCAAGGACATTGGCGCCAACAAGGACAAGTTCGACAACAAGATCTACGGCATCGAACCGGGCAACGACGGCAACCGCATCGTGCTCGGCATGATCGAAGACGCCAAAAACGATCTCAAGGGCGTCGAGCTGGTCGAGTCGTCCGAGGCCGGCATGCTCTCACAGGCCAAGAAAGCGATGGACGCCAAGAAGTGGATCGTCTTCCTCGGATGGACGCCCCATCCGGTCATGGGCGAGATGGCGATCACTTATCTCGACGGCATGGGCGATTCCGGCTTCGGCGCCGCGACCGTCCACACCAATGTCCGCGCCGGTTTCGTCAAGGACTGCCCGAACGTCGGCAAGCTCCTCACCGGCATGAAGTTCTCCCTGTCCATGGAGAACAAGATCATGGACGACATTCTGAAGGGAACGGACGCCGATCAGGCCGCGACCGCCTGGTTGAAGGCCAATCCCGGCGCGCTTGACGCGTGGCTGGCTGGCGTCACGACCTTCGACGGCAAACCCGGTCTTGAGGCCGTGAAAAAGAGTCTCGGCGTTTGATCTTCACAAAAATCGACGGCGCCCGTTTTCGCGGGCGTCGTCAGACCACCGGCGGAACCTGATGCCTTGGGGAGAGTGCGGTGCTTGACTGGATCACGTCGCACAAGATCCCGCTCGGCGCCTGGCTGAAAACCATCGTCGACCTCCTCAATACCCACGCCCAGGGTTTCTTCGATTTTATCTCTACCGTCCTCAGCGCGGTCATCGAGGCAATCACCAGCGGCCTGCTTTGGTTTCCGCCCCTTGTCCTTGTCGGCCTCCTCGCCGTCGGCACTTGGTTCCTCCATCGCTCGATCGTGCTCGCCATCGCGGTCGTCCTCGGCCTCCTGCTCATTGTCAATCTTGGCTACTGGCAAGCGACAGTTGAAACGTTAACGCTGGTGCTCTGCGCCACACTGGTCAGCGTGGCGATCGGCGTTCCCGTCGGCATCGCCGCCGCTCACCGACCGTGGCTCTACACCGCGGTCAGACCGATCCTCGATCTGATGCAGACAATCCCGACCTTTGTCTACCTCATCCCGACCCTCGTCTTCTTCGGCCTCGGCATGGTGCCGGGGCTCATCTCGACTGTCGTCTTCGTCATTCCGGCGCCCATCCGCCTCACGCACCTCGGCATCTCGTCGGTCCCGCTCGCGCTGCATGAAGCCGGCCACGCCTTCGGCGCATCGAAACGTCAGCTCCTATGGAAGGTCGAGCTGCCCTACGCTCTGCCGACGATCATGGCCGGCATCACCCAGTGCATCATGCTGTCGCTATCGATGGTGGTGATCGCCGCGCTGGTCGGCGCCGATGGTCTCGGCAAGCCGGTGGTGCGCGCGCTCAACACGGTCAATATCGCCATGGGCTTCGAGGCGGGTCTCGCCATCGTCATTCTTGCGATCCTTCTCGACCGCGTCTGCAAGTGGCCTGTGCGCGACAGGAAGTCCTGATGGCGGCCGTCGAGTTCGAAAGCGTCGACATCGTCTTCGGTCCCAACCGCAAGGCGGCGCTCACCCTCATCGATCAGGGCGCCACGCGCGACGAGATCATTGCGAAAACCTCCGCGGTTCCCGGCGCCGTCGGCATCACCTTTGCGGTCGAGCGCGGCGAGATCTGCGTGCTCATGGGCCTGTCCGGCTCGGGCAAGTCGACGGTTCTCCGCGCCATTAACCGGCTGAACGAAGTGGCGCGCGGCTCTGTTTTCGTCGAGCACGAAGGGGCGCGTATCGACGTCACCCGCTGCGACCAGAAAACGCTCCGCGACCTCCGCACCCGCGCCATCGCCATGGTGTTCCAGCAATTCGCGCTCTTGCCGTGGCGAACCGTGCGCGAGAACGTTGGCTTCGGTCTCGAAATCCGTGGCGTGAATGCGGCGGAGCGGGCGAAAATCGTCGACGAAAAGCTCGCCCTCGTTGGCCTCACCGGCTGGGGCGATAAGTATTCCCACGAACTCTCCGGCGGCATGCAGCAGCGCGTCGGCCTCGCCCGCGCCTTTGCCACCGATGCCGATATTCTGCTCATGGATGAGCCGTTTTCGGCACTCGACCCGCTCATCCGCGACAAGCTTCAGGACGAGCTCCTCGATCTGCAGCGCAAGCTGAAGAAGACGATCGTCTTCGTCAGCCACGACCTCGACGAGGCGCTAAAACTAGGCAACTCCATCGCTATTCTCGAAAGCGGTCGCATCGTCCAGAAGGGCACCGCCGAGGACATCCTGCTCCGCCCGGCCGACGCCTACGTCGCCGAATTCGTCAAGCACATGAATCCGTTGAACGTGCTCCGCGGCACGGCCGTCATGACTCCGGCGTCCGCTCTTCGCCGCGACGGCGACGCCGTTGTCATCGATACCGGCGCAATCCGTGTCCGGATCGACGCCGAGGACAGGCCGGTCGGGGTTACCCTGAACGGGCGCGAGGGGCGCATCACAACCACAGACGGCGACACCGGGGCGATCACCGATACCGCCTACGACATGATCGTCGCCCCGGTCGACCTGACACTCCGCGCGGCCATCGCTCTGAAGAGCCAAACCGATCACCCCATCCTTCTCGTCGATCAGCTTGGCCGCCTCGCCGGCCTCTGCGGCAACGAGGAGATCTACCGCGGTCTGTTGCGCCGGCAGAAGCCGCAATGAGAACCCATGCCCGCGCGGTCGTCATCGGCGGAGGCGTCGTCGGTGTCTCGACGCTTTATCATCTGGCGAAAAAGGGCTGGTCCGACGTTGTGCTGGTCGAGCGCAA
>JAYTZZ010000091.1:0-4753 GCA_043741595.1 Hyphomicrobiales bacterium
CGAGGCGTCCGACGTTGATCGGGTTGAGTCCGTCAACGTCCTTCGCCGGCAGGATCGCTTCAATCACGTTCGTCTTATGGACGTGCGCGGGAAGCGGAAACTGAACGAGGATGCCGTGGATCGAGGAATCCTGATTGAGCGACTGGACGAGGGCGAGCAACGTCGCCTCACTCGTCTCGACCGGCAGCGTGTGTTGTACCGACCTGAAACCAACCTCGTCTGCCTTCCGGCTTTTGGCCGCAACGTACACTTCACTGGCCGGATCTTTGCCTACCAGCACAACCGCGAGGCCCGGGACGATTCCGGTTTCCGATTTCAGCCTCCTGGTTTCCTCGGCGACCTTGCCGGTGATTTCCGCGGCTATCGCGCGACCGTCGATCAGCTTTGCGCTCATCTCAGCGGAACACCACGGTGCGGGCCCCGTTGATGAGGACACGGTGTTCCAGATGGAAGCGCACGGCGCGAGCGAGCACGGTTGCTTCGATGTCGCGCCCGGCGGCGATCATCTCGTCTTCGGGCATCGCATGATCGACGCGACCGACGTCCTGCTCGATGATCGGACCAGCGTCGAGATCGGGGGTGACGTAGTGGGCCGTCGCGCCGATCAACTTCACGCCGCGCTCCCGCGCCTGCTGATAAGGTCTGGCGCCGACAAAACTCGGCAGAAACGAATGGTGGATATTGATGCAGCGGCCGGCGAGCTTCACTACCAGAGCCTGAGATAGAACCTGCATATATCGGGCGAGGATGACCACATCGACCTTTTCGCGATCGATGAGAGCGTCAAGCGCCGCCTCCTGCTTCTCCTTGGTCGCCGCAGTGACCGGCAGGTGGATGTACGACACGCCCTCCGCCTCAACCCGCCGGCGCATCGCCTCGTGGTTGGAAACGACCGCCACCAGCTCCATGGGGAGGTAACCGATCGTGTTGCGATAAAGAAGGTCGTTGAGGCAGTGACCGAACTTCGAAACGAGGATCAGGACTCGCGGCTTGATGGAAAGATCGTGGAGCTTCCATTCGAAATCGAAGGCGATGGCGACCGGGCGAAAGCCGTCGCTGAAGGTCTTCGCTGTCACGGCATCGGGCGCGGAGAATGAGACCCGCATGAAGAAGCGCTCGGTCTCTGCATCCCCATACTGCGCGCTCTCGACAATGTTGCCACCCTGCGAGGCGATGGAATTCGCGACCGCCGCGACGATGCCGCGCCGGTCAACGCAGGAAAGCGTCAATACGAATCGTGCCGGAACCGCGGCCATTAGGGTTAGAGCCTTGGCGTTCAGTGGGTTGCGGCGAGACCACTAGCGCCCGCCGTCCCGCGCCGCAACCGCCCAGACCTCAAATGTCCGGCGCAATTGGAAAAGCGGGGGTAGCATGCTAGTGCCTCTCCGCCTTTCCCGAGGAGCGCGCATGGCTGACGGGCGACAGAAGAACGCCTCCATTGCCTTCATATCCAGCGGCGTCGAAGAGGCCCGCGTTGCGCAGTCGCGCCTTAGCGCGCGCTACCATGGCGTGGCTCCAGAGGACGCTGACGTAGTCGTCGCCCTCGGCGGCGACGGTTTCATGCTGCAGACGCTCCACGCGTTCATGAACACCGGCAAGCCGATCTACGGCATGAACTATGGTTCGGTCGGCTTCCTGATGAACGAGTTCATCGAGGACGACCTGCCCAAGCGCATCGCCGCGGCGACCGTGACCAAGATCCATCCGCTCGCCATGAAAGCGCTCGACGCCTCGGGCAAGACCCAGACAGCCTACGCCATCAACGAAGTTTCCCTTCTACGTCAGTCCTACCAGGCTGCCAAGCTGACGATAGCCATCGACGGCCAGACGCGTCTCGAGGAACTCATTTGCGACGGGCTTCTCGTGGCGACCCCTGCGGGCAGCACCGCCTACAACCTTTCGGCCCATGGTCCGATCCTGCCGATCTACGCACCACTTTTGGCCCTGACACCGATCAGTGCCTTCCGGCCGCGTACGTGGCGCGGCGCCCTCATTCCCGACTACGTCACGGTCAAGATCACGGCACTTGAGACCGACAAGCGCCCGATCAATGCTGTCGCGGACAATGTGGAGTTCAAATCGGTGGTCGACGTGACCGTGTCGCAGGACAAGAAGGCCGAGAGCCTGATTCTGTTCGACCCGGACCATTCTTGGGACGAGCGGATCCTGACGGAACAGTTCCGCTATTAGCTACGCCGCTACTGCCGCCCGCGCGTAGTCGCGCGCTGCTTCCCGAGCCTGATCGGAAGCGAAGCGGCGAAGCATCGTGGCGAGCTCGTTCATCTCGCCATCGCTGATGTTCGTGTAGCGGGCAAGAACTGCATCGACGGTCTGGATCGTAAAACGGTAACGGTCCTTGATGCCACCCTCAACCGCAACTCGTCGCCAAGTGTCCAGCGCCGCCGCAAATGCCTCGAACGCGAGCGGCGGCAAGCCGGCCTTCGAATAGACCGCGCGAAGGCCCCCCATACGGCCCGCGCGCACGAGGATCGCGATGCGATAGCCCGGGACATGGGACAGCGCGGCGAGCGCTGCTTCGAAGAAGGCCACGTTGCCGGCGCAGACTGCGCGCAACATCAGTGCGGTCGTAAGCTGCTCTGTGACCCGAAGATGCTCGACGAGCGCCGGCAGTTCATCGGTCGCCGACTCAGCAGCAATGGCGACAGTGGCGCGATCGCAAGCGTCGCGAGTGACCGCACGCGCCCGATCCTCACCGATCCAGGAATTTTCGATCATCATCGCGCCAAGCTGGTCGCCAACCGTGCGGATGATCTGCTGGTGCACGTCCGGCGGCAGGTCCGGCCGAGCAAGAAGGGCCTCGCGCATCTCCGCCTCTTCACCGAAGCGTTCGGCAATGCGCTTGAAACTGATGCGGGCAATTGAGGCGCCCCGGTTCGCGAGGAGAGCCATACAGGCCAGCAGCTCGCCGACTTCGGCAATCGCCGCAGCGACCGAACTCGAGACGATCGGGCGCCGGACAACGGCGACCTGGAGGGAACATTGCGCAGCGGCAGCGATGTCGACCAACTCGGCGTCTATGAACAATGGTGAGCGTGACAACACGATCTCGGCGATATCCGGCTGGTCAGCGGCGAGCGATACGACGACGTGGCGCGGCGCCTTGTCGCTGGCACCCAAGGCATCCGCGAGGGCGAAACGCACCTCCGGTGCCTCGTCATCAAGGAGCACCGTGAGTGCCGCTTCCATGGCACTCTTGGTTTCCTCGTCGACTTCCGAATGCAGGTAGGCGCGGGCAAGCGCATGGGCCGCCTCGGCGCGCTGGCCAGCTGGAGCCGTCTCCATCCAAAGCAGAAACTCGCGAACGATCATCTGCCGATTATGGCAGACAGTGCTTAACGATCAGTTCACCATGATTTCCGCCGTCGGCGAGCTATTTAGGCGGCTGCCACTCGCTGACCACGTCAGCGAAACTTGGCCGCGGCCGATCGGTTGGCGGTGCGGTTGGCGTGCCGATGTGGATGAAGCCTACGAAGTGTTCCCCCGGCTTTAGGCCAAGGATGCGGCCGGCCTCCTCGTCATAAGCGATCCACCCAGTTGTCCATTGCGCCGCATAGCCAAGGGCATGGGCGGCGAGCACGACATTCATCGCCGCATTCCCGGCCGACAGAAGCTGTTCGAACTCCGGGATCTTGGGGTGCGGCGCCGCCCTGCTGACTACGGCCACCACCAGCGGCGCCTGGGCGAGACGCTTCCGCTCTTCCTCAAGCTTGGTCTCGTCGGCCTCCGGGTTCTTCGCAGCAAATAGCTTCGCCAACGCCTGCCCGGCCTTCCGGCCCGCTTCGCCCTTGAACAGGATAAACCGCCAAGGCGTCAGCTTCCCGTGGTCGGGAACCCGAGAGGCAATGGTCAGGATTTCCGCTAACTCCGCGTCGCTAGGCGGCGGCGCCGAGAGAAAAGGGGCGGAGATCGACTTGCGAGTCTTGAGAAGGTCGAGGGCGTCGGGCATCGGTCAACTTTTGGCGGATTCTTCTGCGAAAGCAAAGCCTTGAATTCGCCATGGAAACAGCGACTGTAAACCCTGACGAATCCAACCAGACCAATGCGATGGCGCTGATCCACGGCCTGCAAAAACTCACCGTCCTCCGCTTGGGACATGCAGCCGCGGTCGTCCTGATTGCTGCTTTCGGCATCGCGTCGCCGACGTTTGCCGAAACCAACCTGGCCGTCCCCCTGCCCCATATCGCGCCCGCTAGGTCAGTTGAAGCGACAAAGATTGTGGCAGCGGCAGACAAGCCTGCACCGACCAATTCCGCACACGTGGCAGGGTCGGGCGACGGCGCTGTCAATATGGACCTCGGCGGCAGCGGAGACGATATCGAAGGCGGCGGTCCCGTTGTCGGCGTTGAGCAACCCGCCCCAATCAATGCCGGCCCGCCTTCCGACATCAGGCCGGGCTCGTTCACGCTGGAAGCCCGCCTCGCCGCCGACGGTCCGCCGCTTGGCGAGGGCGTCAAGTGGCGTATCTTCGGTGACACGCCCGGACTCGACGGCCACCTCAAGCTCCTCGGCGAGGCGACCGGCGGCATCATCTACATCCGTCTGGATCAGGGGACGTACTATGTGCACGCCGCCTATGGGCGCGCCGGCGCCACCAGAAAGATCGAAGTGAATGCTCCAACCGGCGGCGAGGTGCTGGTGCTTAACGCCGGCGGTGTCCGCCTGATCGCGATCAACGGCAAGGACCAGCCTCTGGCTCAAGGCGATGTTGCCTTCGACATCTACGCCCCCGACG
>JAYTZZ010000092.1:0-10969 GCA_043741595.1 Hyphomicrobiales bacterium
GCTCAGCGATCCAACCGGCAAGGTCGTCGGCCGACTGGAATGGGCGGCGCCGAAGCTCGGTACCGACGCCAGGGCCGAGGTCGGCCCCACGGTGTTCCTGATGTTCGGCTTGTTGATTGCCGGCGTGGGAGGCTTGTCGCTTCTCGCCGTTCGCAGCCTGAGGCGCGGCGATCAGTTGGCCGACGAGTCGCTGATCCAGCACAAACGGCTCGAAGGCGCTCTAGTCAGCGTGCCGCACGGCATCTGCATGTTCGACAGCAAAAAGCGCCTGGTCTTCTGCAACGCCCGATACGCCGAGATGTACAAGCTCCCGACCCATCTGACGACGCCCGGGACCCCGCTGCAGGCTATCTTCGACTACCGCGTCTCCGTCGGGAACGCACCGGCCGACTTCCCCAACTACGTCTCCCATCACGGCATCGAGTGGACCACCGGCGGCACGAAGGTGTTCCAGTTCGAGCTTCAGGACGGTCGCATAGTTCGCATCAGCCACCTCAACATGGAGGGCGGCAGCTACATCGCGTCTCATGAAGACATGACGGAAGTCGTTCGAGCAGAATCCCGTCTCACCCACGTGGCCAGGCACGATGTGCTCACAAATCTGCCTAACCGCATGGGCTTCCGCGAGAACCTCGGCGAGGCGCTGCGCCTCGCTCCGGCGGGAAGCAGACTGGCCGTGATCTGCCTTGACCTCGATCACTTCAAGGGCGTCAACGATACGCTCGGTCATCCGATGGGCGACGCGCTGCTGGTGATGGTAGCCGACCGGTTGCGGGAGGCGATCGGCAAGAATGACCTGATCGCGCGCCTCGGCGGCGATGGGTTCGCCATCGTCCAGATTGGAACGGAGCAGCCCGAAGGCGCCAGACGCCTGGCGCAAGCAACGATGGACTCGCTGAGCCGGCCCTACGATCTGCGGGGCAGCCACGTCGTGGTAGAGGCGAGTATCGGCATTGCACTCGCCCCCGACCATGGCAGCGATGCCGACCAGTTGTTGAAGAGCGCGGAAATGGCGCAGTACTGGGTCAAGGCTCACGGCCGCAGGACCTACCAGTTCTTCGATCCGGCAATGAATGCGGCGGCGCAATCCCATCACCAGATCGCCGCCGGGCTTCGCGGCGCCCTCGAGCGCGAGGAGCTCGAGCTTCACTATCAGCCGATCGTCAACCTCAGCACCAACACCGTCACCGGGTTCGAGGCACTTCTGCGCTGGCGCCATCCGGAACTCGGGTATGTCTCGCCAGCGCAATTCATTCCCGTGGCGGAAGAAACGGGACTGATCGTGAGCATTGGCGAGTGGGTTCTTCGCCGCGCCTGCGCCGACGCAGCGCATTGGCCGCGGAATCTGCACGTCGCGGTGAACCTGTCGTCGGTCCAGTTCAAGGACCAGCATCTGGTGACGACCGTTTTCAGCGCGCTTTCCGCGGCGCAACTGCCAGCCGGACGGCTCGAGCTGGAGATTACCGAATCCGTTCTCCTTAAGGACAACCAGAGCACTGTCGCGACGCTGCATCAGTTGCGCGATTTCGGCGTCAACATCTCCATGGACGATTTCGGCACCGGCTATTCCTCGCTGAGCTATTTGCGCTCCTTCCCGTTCGACAAGATCAAGATCGACCAGAGCTTTGTCCGCGACGTCGTGGAGAGCGCCGAGTCCAGAGCCATCGTGCGCGCCGTCATCGGTCTTGGCGCCGAGTTCGGCCTGGTAACGACCGCCGAGGGTGTCGAGACGGCGGAACAGCTGGCCATTCTGCGAGCCGCCGGATGCACCGAGGTTCAGGGCTTCTACTTCAGCGAGGCGCGGCCCGTCGCCGAGCTCGCCGAGTTCTTCCTCGACCCGACGTCGTCCGGCGCCATGGCCGCCTGAGACACTCAGATCCCGTTGGAGTTCGCGCACACGTAGCGCGGCGGGCGCCAAACTGCGACACTGGCGATCGTGGCACTCATTCTTACAGAAACGCGCGGGCGGGTCGGGCTCATCACGCTGAACCGTCCTGAAG
The DNA here is from genome assembly GCA_043741595.1 of Hyphomicrobiales bacterium. Lineage (GTDB taxonomy): Bacteria > Pseudomonadota > Alphaproteobacteria > Rhizobiales > Kaistiaceae > DASZQY01. Next base: position 2,001 of record JAYTZZ010000092.1, read on the forward strand.
CGCTGAACGCGCTGAACGCGGCGCTGATCCGAGACCTCACCGCCGCGGTCGGCGCCTTTGATGCCGATCCCGCCATCGGCGCCATCGTCATCACGGGATCGGAGCGGGCGTTCGCTGCTGGCGCTGATATCAAGGAGATGACCCAACCCGCGTTCGCCGAGGCTTACGCCAGGGACGAGGCGGCGACGCTGGAGGGTATCGCCGCCCGCAAGCCGCTGATCGCGGCCGTCGCCGGCCATGCGCTCGGCGGCGGGGCCGAGCTGGCGCTCATCTGCGACATTATTATTGCCGCAGACACCGCACGCTTCGGCCAGCCCGAGATCACGCTTGGCATTATTCCCGGGATGGGCGGCACACAACGGCTGCCGCGCGCCATCGGCAAGGCGAAGGCGATGGACATGATCCTCACCGGCCGCACCATCGACGCCAGCGAAGCCGAGCGCGCCGGGCTTGTGTCGCGCGTCGTGCCGGCAGCTGAGCTCATCGCCACGGCAATCGCCGTTGCCGAGAAAATCGCATCGTTGCCGCTGCCGGCGGTCATCGCCGCCAAGGAGGGCGTCGCGCGCGCCTTCGAGGCGCGGCTCTCCGAGGGCATCCGTTTTGAACGGCGGCTGTTCCACGCCCTGTTCTCGACCGAAGATCAAAGAGAAGGCATGGCTGCCTTCATCGCCAAGCGCGCGCCCAACTTCAGGAATCGCTAGGCATCCCGTAGGGTCGCGGCGTTGACGGCCCTGCCCCGCCAGCCTATAAGCACGGCCAATTTCGGGGGCCGACGTGGCGCCCTTTATCCCATCCGAAAGCTAAGGACGACATGGCAAACACCTCTTCCGCCAAGAAGGCCGCGCGCAAGATCGAGCGCCGCGCCAAGGTCAATGGCAACCGCATCAGCCGCGTGCGCTCATTCGTGCGCAAGGTCGACGAGGCGCTCGCCTCGGGCGACAAGAACGCGGCGCTCGCCGCGCTGAAAGCAGCGCAGCCGGAATTGATGCGCGCCGCTTCGAAGGGCGTCATCCCGAAGAAGACGGCATCGCGCAAGGTGGCGCGTCTCGCCGCGCGCGTGAAAGCGGTCAGCGCCTAGCGCGCGAGAATCGTTTCGCTTCCAACGTCACATTGATCGAAGACCCGGCAGTTTTTCCGGGTCTTTTCGTTTGGTGTCTAACGCGCGAACCTGAATCGCCCCGCGGGTTTGCGGCTCGCCCGCGAGCGCTCCCGGCTTCGCATCCATTCTCTATTTGATTCAATGCGATGTTGGCATGTACGCCGCGAGTCGCGGGACGCCGCCGGATTTGTGGTGACTCGATCGTTACGAATTAAAAAAAAATCGGGTGCCCAATTTTGAACACGATGCGGCCGAGCCGGAAATGAAGACACTGACTCCGCAACAACTTATCCCCAAGTCCCCCACAGGCGCCGACTTGGATTCATCCTGTCAAGCGCGGCAGCGCGGGCGAGTCAGGAACGTGGGCATTGCGGCGGCCAGACTCGCTGTATAGCTTTCTGGCCGTGGCGCCTGCGGAAAAAGCAGTCAGGCAAAGGTGCCGCGAACAGGTGTGGCCAGTCTGAACAGCGCTTGGTTCTCAAGACCAAGAGTAAGTTCGGCATTTAGATGCGGATTAATCTTGTTGGGACGCAGGTGCTTTCGCGGCTTTTGCGGAAGACTTGATCTATTCCTCTGAGCACAATCTCGGAGGCAAATCTTACAGTGAGTTTGATTGCGACGCGTCATCCGCGGCGGGCGGAGTGGTGTGCGCAAGGGGCCAATCTATGTCTGAAAGCCATCCCGGCGGTTACGCCGGCGATATCAACGTGAAAGACGCGTGGGACAGCCTCGCGAAGGCGCCGGACGCGACTCTCGTCGATGTCCGCACCGCGGCGGAGTGGTCGTACGTCGGCGTGCCGGTCCTGTCGTCGATCGGCAAGGCGACTGTGCTGGTCGAATGGGACGAATTCCCGACCGGCGCGCTCGTTCCCGATTTCGTCGGCCGCCTGAAGTCGGAACTTGGCAAGCTCGGCATCGGCGCCGACGCCCCTCTCTATTTCATCTGCCGGTCAGGCAATCGCAGCCGCCACGCGGCGCTCGCCGCGACCGCGGCCGGATACCGAAACGCATTCAACGTCGCCCACGGTTTCGAGGGCCGGCTCGGTCCGGATCGGCATCGCAGCGCTAAGGAAAGCTGGAAAGGGGAGGGTCTGCCATGGGTGCAGTCGTGACGCGGGCGGCGGAGCCAAGCGACGACATCATCAACAGCATTGACGGACATGCCCGCCGGGACGGCGGGACTCGAGAAACCACCGTGCGCGCGGCAAGCGGCGGGACGCATACCGAGGAGGGCGAAAGAATGGCGGGCGACAAGCTGGAAAAGCTGCAAGAGCGGCCGAACGGGGAACAGTGGCAGCGGGTGAAAGAGCGCCTCAAGATCGAACTTGGCGAGGATGTTTTCTCGAGTTGGTTTGGGCGCGTCGACTTCGAGGAGGCCGACATGAGTTCGGTCTACCTGTCGGTACCCACGCGATTCCTGAAATCGTGGATCACGGCACACTATAGCGAGCGGCTGCTGGCGCTCTGGAACAGCGAGCGCAAGGGGATTGCGCGCATCGAATTGATCGTGCGCGGCGCCATGCGCTTCAAGACGCCGCCGGTGGTGGAGAAGTCCGATGCTCCGATGGCGTCGGCGGCGCAGCCGATCGCGCTCGCCGCGACTTCGGTCATGGCGCGACGCGGGCAGGAAAATGAACTCGCCGGCGGCTTGGGTGGCTCACCGGTCGATCCGCGCTACACCTTCGACACCTTCTGCGAGGGCGCGGCCAATCGGGTAGCGTTCGCGGCGGCAAAGGCGGTCGCCGAATCGATGGCCGGCCGTTCGACGCCCTACAATCCCCTCTACATCCACGCGGGTGTTGGGCGCGGCAAGACACATCTTTTGCACGCCATCACGCGGGCGGCGCGCATCGGGCAACCGGCGCGCAACGTCGTCTACCTGACGGCGGAGCATTTCATGTTCCGCTTCGTGGCGGCGCTCCGCAGCCATTCGGCGATCCCCTTCAAGGAATCGCTCCGTGAGATCGACCTCCTCCTCATCGACGACATGCAGTTCCTGCAGGGCAAGTCGGTGCAGCAGGAGTTCTGCCACATGCTCAACCAGCTGATCGACGGCGCCCGCCAGGTGGTGGTGGCCGCCGACCGGCCTCCGGCGGAACTCGAAACGCTTGACGAACGGGTGCGCTCGCGGCTCCGCGGCGGCGTCGCCTTCGAGATCGGCGCGCCGGACGTGCAGTTGCGGCGCGATATCCTCAAGGGCCGCTATGTGGTGGCCGGGGCGCACAACCCCGGGCTCGACGTGCCGGAACCGATCCTCGAGTACGTGGCGCAGTCGGTGGTCTCCAACGGCCGCGACCTCGAAGGGGCGCTGAACCGCCTCGTCGCGCAGTGGCAATTTACCCGCCAGCCTGTGACCCTCATGTCGGCGGAGATCACCCTCCGCGATCTCGTCGGCGCGCGCGAACCGCGCCGGGTGAGGATCGAGGATATCCAGCGGGTGGTCTCGCGGCACTACAACGTGTCGAAGGCGGACCTCCTGTCGGCCCGGCGGACGCGCACGATCGTGCGTCCCCGCCAGATCGCCATGTACCTCGCCAAAATGCTGACGCCGCGCTCGCTGCCGGAAATCGGACGTCGGTTCGGCGGCCGCGACCACACAACGGTGCTGCACGCCGTCCGCAAGATCGAGGGCATGATCGAGGGCGACAAGGTGCTCGCCGACGAGATCGAGCTGCTCAAGCGGATGATCGACGAATAGCCTTGCAAGGCCGCGCCGGGCGGGCCAATTTGCTCGCCCGGGGCACCAGTTCCCATCTGTAGCGTAAGGGTTTTTAGATGCGCGCGACCGTCGAGCGATCGCACCTCCTCCGATCCCTCAGCCACGTGCATCGCGTGGTCGAGCGGCGGAACACCATTCCGATTCTGTCGAACGTGCTGCTGCGCGCCGATGGCGGCCGGCTGACGCTGAAGGCGACCGACCTCGACCTTGAGGTGACCGAGACGGTCGCCGCCGAAGTTGGATTGGCCGGCGCCACGACCGTGCCCGCCCATATCCTGCACGACATCGTCAGAAAGCTTCCCGACGGGGCGGAAATCTCGCTCGATACCAGCGACGGATCGCAGCTCGCGCTAAAATCGGGGCGTTCGCGCTTCACCCTGCAAGTACTGCCGGAAGCAGACTTCCCCGATCTCACCACCGGCGAGTTCCCGACGCGATTCTCGCTGCCGGCGGCGACCTTGAAGAAGCTCATTGACCGGACGCAGTTCGCGATCTCGACCGAAGAGACGCGCTACTACCTGAACGGCATCTACCTCCACGTGGTGACCGTCGACAAAAAGCCGATGCTGCGCGCGGTCGCCACAGACGGCCACCGCCTCGCCCAGGCGCAGTTCGACGCGCCGGCGGGCTCGGAGAAGATGACCGGCGTGATCGTGCCGCGCAAAGCCGTCGGCGAAATCCAGAAGCTCGTCGAAGGCGGCGGTGAGACGAACGTCGACATCGAGCTTTCCGACACCAAGATCCGCGTAACGATTCCCGCGGCCGGCGGTGGCGGCGACGTGGTGCTGACCTCGAAGCTCATCGACGGCACCTTCCCCGACTACGGCCGCGTCATCCCGCAGGGCAACGACAAGATCATGAAGGTAGCGCGCACCGAGTTCGCCGACGCGGTCGACCGCGTCTCGACGATTTCCTCGGAGCGCGGGCGCGCGGTGAAGCTCGCGCTCAGCGAGGGCAAGATGACGCTCTCGGTCAACAATCCGGATTCCGGCAGCGCTGTCGAGGAAGTCGGCGTCGACTACGCCGCCGACGACATCGAGATCGGCTTCAACTCGCGCTACCTGCTCGACGTTGCCAGCCAGCTCGAAACCGGCATGGCGGAGTTCCGCTTCGCCGATCCGGGCTCGCCGACCCTCATCCTCGACGACGGCGCCTCGGACGCGCTCTACGTCCTCATGCCGATGCGGGTGTGAGCGGCGCAGGCCACGATGGCGCTGAAGACGGACGAGACCGACGCTTTCTTCCGCGCCTTCAAGACCGACGCCAAGGTCGATGCCGATCATTACGAGACGGTCGCCTTTAGCGACAGCGCCGCGATGGCGGACGAGCTTCTCGCCCTCGTACTGAGCGGCATCAAGCGCGCCACCGTATCTCTGGCCCGCGACTACGGCCCGGATACGGAGCCGCTACCAGCGGTGGGCGACTATGTCGTCCTGGTCGATGGGCGCAACAAACCACGCTGCGTCTGGCGGACGACCGAGATCACCGTAAAACCGCTGGGGGAGATCGACGGGGAGTTTGCGCGGGGCGAAGGCGACCAGATGCGCGACGGCTGGCTTCGCGATCACCGCGACTACCTCCAGCGGCAAGCCAACCGCGGCGGCTTCGTCCTTCACGACGACATCGAGACGGTCTTCGAGCGCTTCACGATCGTCTGGCCACGGCTCTTCGCCGACGACTGGAAGGGACGGCGATTGCAGTAATTCGCCTGCGCCGAAACCTCTGACCCGCAACGCGAAGTGGCATCCGTTGCTCGCGAGGTAGCGACGGGCGAGAGGGATCAGAGTTTCTTAACCCAGACATATTTTGTGCGTGGAGCCGAAGGAACGTTAACCTCGTGGCGTTTGGCGACCAATATGTTGCGCCCCATCGAGTCCCGGGGGATGTGGTGCATGCTTACCGTCTACAATTGCATCGTCGCGCAGCATGACCTCAGGCTGGTAGGCCTCGCCGCCATCATCTGCGCCCTGGCCTCACTAACGGCCATCAATCTGCTCCAGCATGTGCGCAAGTCGACCGGCCAGACGCGCAACGTTTGGCTCTGGATTTCTGCGATCGCGACCGGTTTCGGAATCTGGGCCACGCATTTCATCGCGATGCTTGCGTTCTCGCCGGGGATGCCGAGCGGCTACAACATTACCTTGACCTTCGTGTCTCTGGTCGCCGCTATCATCCTTACCGGCATCGGCTTGGCCGTAGCTCTGGCGCCGACCTTGCCGGGGGCTGCCTGGCTTGGTGGCGCGATCGTCGGCGGCGGCATCGCCACGATGCACTATACGGGAATGGCCGCGTTTGAGATCCAGGGGCGCTTGATCTGGGATCCTGCCTTGGTCGCTGCCTCGATTGTCCTCGGCGCCGTAATCGGCGCCGCCGCACTGCCGATGGGGCTGCGCGACGGCTCGTTGAAATCGAAGATCGGCGGAGCCTTGCTTCTGACGGTGGCGATATGCAGCCATCATTTTACGGCGATGGCAGCAGTCTCGATCATCCCCGATCCGACGTTCGATGTCTCGACATCGGCGTTGCCTGCAGGCTGGCTCGCGATTGCAGTTGCGTTGGCGAGCTTCGGGATCATCCTTCTCGCTCTCACGGGCCTGGCCCTGGACATTCGCGATCGCCGGCGCGTGGGTTTGGAGGCCGATCGGATGCGAGGCCTTGCTAACGCCGCGGTTGAGGGGTTGCTTGTCTGCGATGGCGAGACGATCGTCGCCGCGAACAACAGCTTTGCGTCTCTTGCAGGGTTGGCCATCGACAAAATGGTTGGCGCCAGGCTTGAAACCTGCATCCCCGATGAAGCTGCCCGAGCAAAGCTGCTTGAACGGCCCAACCTGCCCATCGAGGCCGAATTGCGTGGTGTCGACGGTTCGGCAATACCTGTCGAACTGATACTGCGTCCGGTCGACTTTGCCGGCAAACAACATCATGCGATAGCGGTCAGGGATCTGCGGGCTCGCAAGCAGGCGGAGCAGCACATCCGCTTCCTCGCTCACCACGACGCGCTCACCGGGCTGCCCAACCGCAACAGCTTCAACAAGAAGCTCGATCAGCAGATCGAAACACTGCTCGGAACAGGGCGACAGGTGGCAGTGCTCTGTCTCGATCTCGACCGGTTCAAGGATGTCAACGACCTCTTCGGACACGCGACCGGAGATACGTTGCTTCAGACTGTCGCCAAGTGCGTGACCGGGGTGCTCGATCAAGACCAGATGATGGCGCGCCTCGGCGGCGATGAGTTCGCGATCATCATGCCCGGTCTTTCCGACCCGACGGTTGCCGGTCGCCTCGCCGAGAACATCCTTGAAGCGATAAGGGCAGAGAGCGCGGAGACCACCACGGGAGCCCTTGTTTCCGCGAGCATCGGCATCGCGATCTGCCCCAACGACGCAACTGATCGCCAGACGCTCATGAGCCATGCCGACACCGCCCTCTATCTCGCAAAGAATGAGGGCCGCGATACCTATCGATTCTTCGAGGCGTCAATGGGCCTGGCGGTTCGTGATCGCCGCCAGCTGGAACACGATCTTCGCCACGCGATTGCCCGCCACGAGTTCGAACTCGCCTATCAACCCCAGAAAGACATCAAGACAGGTGACATCGTTGGCTTTGAGGCTTTGATCCGCTGGAATCACCCAACGCGCGGAAGCGTGAAGCCGGACACGTTCATTCCAATTGCCGAAGACAGCGGCGCAATCCTGGCGATTGGCGAGTGGGTTATGAGGACGGCCTGCCGCGAGGCTGCGAGCTGGACGCGGCCCCTGATCCTGGCGGTAAACGTGTCGGCTGTGCAGCTGTACAACGCCAACTTCGCACTGCTCGTCCATGACACTCTTTTCCGCTCGGGGCTACCCGCTCAACGGCTGGAACTTGAGATCACCGAAACGGCACTGGTCCGCGATTTGAACCGCGCATTGGCGACGCTGCGCTAGATCAAGGCACTCGGCGTCCGGGTCGCGATGGACGATTTCGGCACGGGTTACTCTTCGCTGTCCAATCTGCGAGCCTTCCCATTCGACAAAATCAAGATCGACGGCTCCTTCATCAAGTCCGTCGACACGAATGAGCAGGCTGCAACGATCGTCCGCGCCGTGCTTGGTCTCGGCCGAGGACTGGGCCTACCCGTTCTCGCCGAGGGTGTCGAAACACCGGGAGAGCTGGGGTTCCTGGCCGACGAACTGTGCGACGAAGTTCAAGGCTTCCTGCTTGGCAGGCCTGCCGGGATCGAGGAGTTTCGCCACATTACCCACGAAGGAGGAGTGGTCGCCGAGTCCTCGAACGTCACACGCCTGTCGCCCGAAAAGAAGGTCAGCAGCGGTTCGTAGTGATCGCTGGCGGGATGTCAGGGTCACACTGCGAAGGCACCGATCCCCAAAGTCGTGTCCGCTTGGAGGCTGACTGCGGACGTGACCTCTGACGCTGTTCGCGGGGCAGCGGGCGAAACAGCGATCGGTACGGCGCCAAAGGGCGCGCGATTCTAACCCTGGTTCGCGCAACGGGGTATAGATTCACAAGAAAACAAATCTATCCCCGTTCTCTGAACCACCCCCATATTGATGCCATCCCTGCTCAACGAGGGGCGTCAACCGGTGGCGACCATTGGTGGAGCGGGGATGCGGTGCCTGGTGGTCGCTTCGCAAGCGGCTGCCGGGAGGCTCATAGCCCACCAGCCGGCGAAAGCCGGCCGCCGTTTCCAAAGCGGACGGCTTAGGGTGCGTGGACCAGCACCGTGGGTTCTTGTCTACCCGGTCTGTCCGGCCAACGACGCCAATGTCGTCCTGGACTTCGCGGGGAATGGCTTCGCGGCGGCACCCTCTGGTGGCTGCGGGCTGGCGGGAACTCACGAACAAGCGCTGCTGACGAGGACTGGTCCGCTGGGCGCAAAGCCCACCAGCCTTTCCACGAGCCCCGAGTGGGAGTGGTGGTCAAAAAAAGCCGCGGCGGGTGGTCGGTGAGTGCCCCCTTTTCGCGGGATAACTACCCGCTCGGTGTTCGCCGGGCGCCCGCCACCCCCCTTGTCGCGTCGAAGCCCGAAGGGCGGAGGCGGATTGGGGAGAAGACTCGGAAGAAAGCGATGACTCGGGGCGGATGCGCGCGCGAGAACGAATACGCATACTCCGCTCATCCCCGCGCAGGCGGGGACCCAGGAGCCGCAGA
>JAYTZZ010000093.1:0-1928 GCA_043741595.1 Hyphomicrobiales bacterium
GAGGTGTTGAACGCGATCTTCTACGTGCTGTGGACCGGATGCCAGTGGAAGGCACTGCCCAAAGACCTGCCGCCGAAGAGCACGGTGTACGACTATGAATATATTCGGATTGGGGAGAACACTAAAAAGCTGAGTGAATACCCCGAGCATGAAAGGGCTCTCTGGCTCGCCACTGGTCGACGCAGATTCGAAGACGCCATCGCGCTCACTAAACAGAATGCCCAAGCGCAGATTCGGAAACGCGAGTCTTGAGACGCCTTAGCGGTCGATTCTTGCCGCCTGTTTGGGGGCGGCGCGGTCGACCTCAGCGTTATGTCGAGGAGATGAAGTTGATTCGTCCTAACCGCCCGCAGGCGGGAAGACGACCCGGCGCGTGTTTCCGCTGTTGGCCGCTTCGCGCTGCGCCGGCTCTTCGCCGTCCTGGAAGCGCGGCAGGCCGAGAGTGTCCCAGATCTGGCCGAGCGCGGTGGCAAGCGAGGCGATCAGACCGGCGTCGTGGAACGGCGTCGGGGTGATGCGCAGGCGCTCCTGTCCGCGCGGCACCGTCGGGTAGTTGATCGGCTGGATGTAGATGCCGTGCTCGTGGAGCAGCAGGTCGCACGCCCGCTTGCAGAGGTCCGCGTCGCCGACATGGATCGGAATGATGTGCGTCTCTGTCGCCATGACGGGCAAGCCAGCGGCGATCAACGCCTGCTTGGTGAGTGCGGCATTCCGCTGCTGCGCTTCACGCTCCGCCGTCGATGTCTTGAGGTGGCGGATCGATGTGAGCGCGGCGGCGGCGATGCCGGGAGGCAGCGCGGTCGTGAAGATGAAGCCCGGCGCGTACGAGCGGACTGTATCGACGATCGCGCGGCTTGAGGCGATGTAGCCGCCGAGGGCGCCGAAGGCCTTGGCCAGTGTCCCCTCGATGATGTCGATGCGCTGCATCACGCCTTCACGCTCGGCGATGCCGCCGCCGCGCGGTCCGTACATGCCGACAGCGTGAACCTCGTCGAGGTAGGTCATTGCGCCGTACTTGACGGCGAGGTCGGCGATTTTGGCGATCGGGGCGATGTCGCCGTCCATCGAATAGACGGACTCAAAGGCGATCAGCTTCGCCCGTGAGGGCGACGATGACTTGAGGAGCTGCTCGAGATGATCGAGGTCGTTGTGGCGGAAGATCATCTTCTGCGCGCCGGAGCGGCGCACGCCTTCGATCATCGACGCGTGGTTGAACTCGTCCGAGAAGATGATGCAATCGGGCAGCAGCTTGGCGACCGTCGAAATAGTCGCTTCGTTGGAGATGAAACCCGAGGTGAAGACGAGCGCGGCTTCCTTGCCGTGGAGATCGGCAAGCTCGCTCTCCAGCATGACCAGCGGATGATTGGTGCCCGAAATGTTGCGCGTGCCGCCGGCGCCGGCGCCCATGGCGCGTGCCGCCTGGCTCATGGCATCGATGACCATCTCGTTCTGGCCCATGCCGAGATAGTCGTTGGAGCACCAGACGACGATTTCGCGGTCGCCTTTGTCGCTGTGCCAGATGGCATGGGGGAAGCGCCCGGCGACCCGTTCAAGGTCGGCGAATACGCGGTAGCGCCGCTCCGCGTGGAGTGCGGCGATCGCCTCGGCGAAGATCGACTGATAGTCCATCAGACTCTCTGTTCCTTAGAGCAGATATACTCTTCAGAGCAGATATACTCTTCGCTCCGTCTTCGTCGCAAACATTTGGTACAAACTCCCCGAAACGCAAACGCGGGGCCTCTACCGCCTGCAGGAATTTCAGTCTATTAAGAATTGATAAAGTATGGCAATATAGAGAATCGTATTCAAATAGACATGGTTAATGTCGCATAAGAGCCGATCCGGGAAGTTTGGATTCATGACGAAGGGTTTGCGGCGAGCCGCCGGAGCATGATGCGGATCATGGCGAGACGGACGAAGGCGACGGT
>JAYTZZ010000094.1:0-10966 GCA_043741595.1 Hyphomicrobiales bacterium
ATGATTGCAGCGGCTCAGGAGCCAGCTCTGAACGGTCCTAGTGTTGAGGATGAAGTAGGCGTCTGGATAGAACCGGTAGATGTAGCGAAAATCCTTGTACGGCTCGATCAATTTCCCCGTCATCGGATTTCCCATGTCGGAGAAAAATCGGATCTCGGGGTAGTCCAGAAACGGGTCTTCGCCCGCTTCCTTTCGCTTCGCAAAATTGATCGCGATCTGTCCGCGGTCCCAATGTATAGACGGCACACCGCTCTCCCGGAATAACCGGTAGAGCGAAGTCGTGCCGCACCGGCTGAAGCCGATCTGAAATACGCGTCTCCCGGAGTGCATCCCGCCTCTCTACCAAAGCCTGGCCATGACAAGCCAGGGTATCCACCGTCGCCGAAGCTTCATTCCTCGGCCGCGCATTTCTGGCTTAGTGTCGTAGCTCGAGGGGTGGGTTAGCGCCGAAGGCGCGTAACCCACCGGCTAAGTTTTCCGCGAGTCTGACGAGGCTGTTCCCCGCGGTGGGAATCGCCGGGACCGTGAGACCGGCGCGGCCAGTCCGCGCCTAGGAACCCGCCTTCATTTCGATGCGGATGCCGTGCAGTGTTTTCGTCGATGAGTTGAGAACCCGCCCCGGCGGCTGCGGCGCCATGTGAACGACCAGGCAGCCCTGACCATTCCAAGCTTCGAGCGCCTTGATGACGTCGCGGTCAGGTGGCAGTTGCTTGCCGTCCGGTGAAAAATCGTAGACGGGTCCCTCGATCCGGTCAAAGACGAAGACCGATGGCCACCGGTGATGATGCACCGGCTCTTCGTCGTTCGGCTCGAGCGTCACGTCAAGTACGCGAAGGCGATCGTTTTCGAAAAGCACTTTGTGATGCTTCGGCGCCGCCACGACGGCATCCAGTGCCGGATCCCAGGTGGACGGGTCCGACTTGGCGCGATCCTCGCTCATAACTGTTTCCCTCCCGGTCAGCATTGCGGCCTAAGAACGGTTCGCTTGGCTGGCCGAATTCCAGCGCCGCGTCAGTCATCGCCCCATTCCACCGCCCTTCCGCCGAGACATCAAGAGAGTTCGTAGGGCGGGTTAGCCGAAGACGTAACCCGCCGGCCAAGGGGCTAGCCGCGAATCCTAACAGTCAACACGCACCAAACGTTCGCTTTGCTTTACCCTCTGGTCGGCCGACCTTATCTGCCCTCTGGTCAACGAGCGCTGATTTTCGAAGACCTTTGGAAGGACAGCGACAGCGTAACGCTCGGGGCCGTTGTAAACCACGCATCCTCTCGCCTCCTCAAAATCGAGGTCGAAGAAGAGCAAATGGTCAGCCCGCATCTCCGTTTGTCGGAACGCCGGTCCGCGGCCAGTCCCTGTGGCCTTGATTTGTACGGTCGTCTTTCCATCGGGTGCGTATCCGTCGATCCCTTCGGTCGACCTCGTCTCGACGAGCCGGATGCCGAAGAGCTCAACGGCGACAGCCTCTCCGAGGTCACCGACGAGGTTGCCGTCGAGAGTAAATTTGAGCTCGACTTCACTGTGTTGCTTGCTCAGGACCTCACGATAGTGAGCGCGTAGTTTGCCCCGCGCGGCCACTAGGTCGGCAATGGCTGGCGGGAGATCGAAGCATTGCATGATCTACTCTCTCAATTCGACGCCCTTAAGGCGCAATAGGGAAGCGTATTCCGTGTCATGCAAAGCGGCTAGACCACGGTGCAATAGGGCGCGTTACTGCACCCTACTATCCGCTGATCGACCATGGAACGATGACCGGGGCGCCGCGCACCTCGACGATCTCCGCGTTGACGCCGAAAGTTTCCGACAGCCGTTCGGCGGTCAGCACTTGCTGCGGCGGTCCATCGGCAACGATGCGGCCCTTGTCCATCACGATGATGCGATCGGCATAGCGGGCGGCAACGCCGAGATCGTGGAGGACAGCAACGACCGCGCCAAAACTTTGCGCGTGCCGATGCAGCATGCCGATGACCGCGATCTGGTAGCGCGGATCGAGCGACGCGGTCGGTTCATCGGCGAGAATGACCGGAGCCTCGGTCGCCAGCACGCGAGCAATTGCCACACGCGCGCGCTCGCCGCCCGAGAGCGTCGTCACCGGCCGCGCGGCGTACTCCGTCGTGCCTGTGTCGGCCATTGCCAACGCGACCGCGGCGCGATCGGCTTCGGAGAGATCGGCTCCCGAGCCTCGCGGCAGTCGCCCGAGCGCTACAATATCGACCACAGCCAGCGGCCAGTGAAAGACGTGGCCCTGCGGCAGGTAGGCGATGCGTTGCGCTCGCTTCCGCGACGACAGTTCGGCGACGGACGTACCGCCGACGACGATTTCTCCTTTCGATGGAATGAGGCCGGCGATCGCCCTCAGGAGCGTCGTCTTGCCGGCGCCATTCGGCCCAACGATGACGACGAATTCGCCGGCGTCGACCTCCAGCGTCACATCCGACAGGATGCTGTGACGGCCGATCGACACCGACAGCTTCGAAACGCCGAGAGCGGGATCGTTCATGTCGCCGCTCCCGTAAGGTCGTAGCGCCGGCGCATGATGAGGGCGATGAAGAAGGGCGCGCCGATGAGCGCGGTGAGCACGCCGACCTTGATCTCACTCTGCGACGGGATGAGACGAACGGCAATATCGGACGCGAGCAACAGAGCCGCCCCGGACAGTGTCGCCGGGATTATCAGGCGGCCTGGATCGTAGCCAACGAACGGACGCATCAGATGCGGAGCGACGAGACCGACGAAGCCGATGGACCCGGCAACGGCCACACCGGCGCCGACTGCCGCGGCCACGCCGGTGACCACGCGGACGCGGATCCAGGCGAGATTGAATCCAAGGCTTGCCGCCGCTTCCTCGCCTAGCGTCAACGCGCGAAACGCGCGACGGTCCCACAGCAGCAGGACAGCGCCGACCGCCATGAACGGGAGCGCGATCATCACATGCCGCATGCTGCGGTCTTCGAGCGAGCCGAGCAGCCAGAACGCGATCTCGAGCGCGGCGAAAGGATTGGGCGCGAGATTGAGGGCCAGCGATACGCCCGCGCCGGCGAGACTCGATATGGCGAGGCCGGCGAGAATCAGCACCAGCAGGCTGGCGCGCGGACCAGCGACGAGAATGAGAAGCCCGACCGACAGAAGCGCGCCGGCGATCGCCGCGACTGGCAGTGCGAACGACAGAACATCGAACAATCCCAATGAGATGACCGTCACCGCGCCGAAGGCCGCGGCGGCGGGGGCGCCGAAAAGGCCGGGAGACGCCAAGGGGTTGCGCAGCAGGCCCTGCAGCGCCGCGCCGGAGAGGCCGAGCGTCCCGCCGATGAGCAGCGCCAGAATCGCCCGCGGCAGGCGTATCTCGCCGACAATTATTCTGGCGGCCTCGTCGCCCTGCCCGAACAGTGCCCGCACGACGGTTGTCAGAGGCAGGAAAACCGGCCCGACGGCGATCGATCCGGCAAAGAGCACGGCGACGACGACAAGGAGCGCGCCGACGAGAAACACGTCTCGCCCCCTCGCCTTCGACAGCGCCATCCGCCGCTCCGCTATCTGTTCCAGGTCAGCCCAACGTATGCCGAAAAGCCCGGCGTGTTGAACTTGTCAGGGTCCTGATAGCGGTTGTCGGGGAGATTCTCTACGCGCGCGAAGAGTTTCGTCGAATCCGACAACGCGTACGACGCCGCCAGATCGAGCCGCCAATAGCCCGGCAGCATGGTCGTTGAGCTCGCGAGATTCGTTCGTGGACCGACGATGACTCCGGTGAGCGTCGTCTCGAAACGACGGTCCGGAGAGAAGGTGAGCGAGAACGAGCCGCTGTGTTCCGGCCGGCGCGGCAGCGGCTTGCCGGTCGCCAGATTGCGAGTCGGCATCCACGTGTAGGTGGCGTTGGCGCTGAGGACGTCCGGCCAGATCTCCGTGTCGAGGGCGAACTCGAGCCCGCTCGTCTCGGCCAGGTCCGTATTGTCGTAGTACCCATTGACCGAGCTTCCCGGGAAAAACGTGAAGCCGAGGAGGTTGGTGAAGCGATTGTAGAAGGCGGTCGCGGAAACATGAACCGCGCCGGCGAACAGCGTCTGCTCGATGCCGGCATCGACGCCGATGCTCTTCTCGGTCTTGAGGTCAGTCGGGACAGTCACACCGATCGGCGCGATCGACGCGGCGAAGAGGTTATTATCGACCTGATAGGCGGTCGGCCGCTTCGCCCCGGTCCCTATGCTGGCGCGGAGGCGGGTGCCGCTATCGGGCAGATCGTACGCGGCGGTCGCGCGGCCGGTGAGGAAGCCGTCGCCGCTTGCCTCGCCGTCATAACGGCCACTGAAAGTGAAATGCAGATCGTCGAACAGCGTCAGCTCATGTTGCGCGTAGCCGGCGAAGTAAGTGCGCTGAGCTTCGTAACCCGCGAAAGAGACGACGGTCTGCGACAGGTTGCGGGCATGCTCGAATTCCGCGCGGGCACCGACCGTCAGCGTGCCGGCGGCGGCGAGGTCCACCACCGCCTGATACTCGGCCCCGAAATTCGATGACGAATAGTTGGCGACGGGCGGCGCAGCGCCGGGCTCCAGATTTTCGCGCTCGGACATCGTGAAGAACGTCGTCACCGATTGATCGAACCAACCATTCCATGTTGGAAAAGCCATCTTGCCGAAGCCGGAGACCTGCGTGCGAGTCACAGTGTTGAGCGCGTTCGGCCCGGTGACCGCGGCAGCACCGTCATATTCCGACATCTGGTGGGTGGCGGTTACGCCGGCATCGAACGACGGGCCATCAACAGGCGCGTAAGTCAGTCGCACCGAGCCCGAGGTTTTCTCGGCGCCATCGGCTTCGTTGGCGTCTCGATCGCCCCGGCGGGAAAAGCCCTCGGAGAAAAAATGCGCGCCGCTGAAGCGCAGGCTGAAATCGCCCTCGGTCATTCCGCCGGCGACTTTCTCGGCCAACGTGCCGTAGCTGCCACCTTCGACGGTCGCCGTCAGCGACGACTTTGCCTTCTGCTTCCTGGTGATGATGTTGACGACGCCGCCCATGGCGTCCGACCCGTAGACTGCGCTCTGCGGCCCGCGCAGAACCTCGACGCGCTCCACATCGCCGAGCGAAAGCAGCACGAAATCGAAATCGCCCCGCGCGGTCGCCGGATCGTTGACGCGGACGCCGTCGATGAGGACGACAGTGTGCCCGGTCTCGGCACCGCGAAGGCGCACTTCCGCCGAACCGCCGGGCCCACCCGATTCGATCACGGTTACGCCGGGGACCGTCCGCAGGAGCTGTGCCCCCGAGGCGGGGGACGCGCGCGCGATCTTGCGGCTGTCGATCACCGACACGGTGCTGCCGACCCGCGCGAGCGGCGTCGGAGTGTAGTTCGGCGTCACCACGATTTCGGGGATACTGGCGCCATAGGCGCCCTGCCCGACAAGGACGAACCCAAAGAGGAGAGCGGCGCGACGGCGCCGATAGGCAGAAGCCATGGGGCAGATCTCCGGGTTGGATCGATCTGGTGGAGGCGCCCGTCACGGGATGTGTCCCAGGCCCATCCGGCTTCCCCGCCGGATCGCCAAGGGGTAAACGAGCAGCGGGACGCGCGCAACGCGGCGGACGACAAATGAGACCGATGCTCATCCGATTTCTCTGGATTGTTGCCGCGCTGCTTCCGGCCGCGGCCCTCGCCACCGATGTGCCGGAGCGCGTCGTATCGATCAACCTCTGCGCCGACGAGTTACTGGTGACGCTGGCCGACCCCGGCCAGATCGCCGGGCTCTCGACCTACGCCACCGACCCGACGCTCTCCTACGTCGCCGATGAAGCGAAGGCTTTCCGCCACGATGCCGCAACCGCCGAGACCGTCGTCGGCCTCAACCCCGACCTCGTCCTCGCCGGCCGCTTCACCAAGCGGGCGACGCGCGAGATGCTGGACCGCCTCGGCTTTCGCCTCGAGCTTCTCGACGCCGCGCGCAGCATCGACGAATCGATCGCGCAAGTCCGGCAGGTCGCCGCCCTCGTCGGCCACCCGGATCGGGGCGAGGCGCTCATCGCGGATATCGAGGCAGCGCGCGCACGGACGATGGCCGCGGCGCCGAAGGACAAGCCGACCGCAGCGGTCTATCAGCGCCGCGGCTATGTCACCGGCGGCAACACGCTGACCGGCGAACTGCTCGCCACCGCCGGTTTCACCAACGAGGGCGAAATGCTCGCCGGGCCTACCGGCGGCTTCGTCCCGCTGGAACAGATCATCGCGACCCCGCCGGACTTCATCGTTGTCGCGGGCGCCGCGCGGCGGGCCGAAGACCAGGGCAGCGCCCTCCTCGCCCATCCCGCGCTCGCGCGCCTATATCCGCCAGAGCGGCGCATCGCTCTACCGGAGAAGCTGACCGTCTGCGGCGGCCCATCGCTGCCCGCCGCACTCGACTGGCTGGCAGGCGAAGCGCAGCGAGTGCGGCCGGCGCCGTGATCTCCGCCGATCATTTCTGGCTGCTCGCCGTGGCGCTCACGCTGGATGCATTTGTCGGCGACCCTGACGCGATCTGGCGGCGCGTGGCCCACCCGGTCGCGTTGCTCGGCGGCCTTGTCGGCTGGCTCGACCACGCGCTCAACCGCGAGGAGCTTTCGCCGGTGTGGCGGCGGCTACTCGGCGGCATCGCGATCCTGCTGCTGGTCGAGATCGCCGCGCTTGCCGGCTTCGCGGTTGAGATGTTATTCGTGGTGGTGCCATTTGGTTGGGTCGGCACGATCCTCGTCCTCGCAATCTTCCTCGCCGGCCGTTCGCTCTACGATCATGTCGCCGCTGTCACCGCGGCGTTCGCCAGCGGCATCGACGCGGCACGAGCTGCCGTCGCGCGCATTGTCGGGCGCGACCCCGCCAGCCTCGACGAACCGCGCATTTGCCGCGCCGCGATCGAATCCGCCGCCGAGAATTTCTCCGACGGCGTGGTCGCGCCGGCGATCTGGTTTCTGTTGCTCGGGCTCCCCGGCTTCTTCGCCTACAAGGCGATCAACACGGCCGACTCGATGATTGGGCACCTCACGCCGCGCCACAAGGACTTCGGTTGGGCAACGGCGCGGCTCGACGATCTCGTCAACCTGCCGGCCAGTCGCTTAGCCGGCTTACTGATTGCATTCGGGGCGCCTGCTGCCGGCGGCAGTATCGCCACCGCGTTCCGCATCATGCTGGCCGACGCCGCCAAGCACCGCTCGCCGAACGCCGGCTGGCCGGAGGCGGCGATGGCCGCGGCACTGGGCATCGTGCTCGCAGGACCGCGCCACTACGCTGGGATCATCGTCACAGACCCGTTCCTGAACGAACACGGGCGCAGGGATGCCACGCCAGAGGATATCCGGCGGGCGTTGCGGGTCTATGTGGCGGCAAACGTTCTGCTTTTCGCCGCCGTCGCGATTGCCGCCGCGGTGGTATCTTTCGCCCGGTAGCCGGCAAGAGTCAGGACCGCGTCAATGTCGACATGCTGCCCGAGATGCGCCGCCAGCGCGTCGAGGGTCGCCTCGACCTGCGCCTCGTGG
Source organism: Hyphomicrobiales bacterium (assembly GCA_043741595.1). Taxonomy (GTDB): domain Bacteria; phylum Pseudomonadota; class Alphaproteobacteria; order Rhizobiales; family Kaistiaceae; genus DASZQY01. The sequence goes on from JAYTZZ010000094.1 coordinate 7,487, forward strand.
CGGAGCGATGATGGGCTGATACCGAGAGTCGCGAGGAACGCGCGGCGAAACCCGTCGGCGGCAAAGATGCCGTGGACGTAGGTCCCCGCCACCAGGCCGTCGCGCGACCGCGCGCCGTCCATTCGCCCGCCGAGGTCAAGCATCGGCTGCGCACAATCCGGCCCAATTGTCTGCCCGAGATGGATTTCATAGCCGGCTAAACGTTCGCCCGATTGCGGGTCGCGACCCGTAACCGCAACTGTGGCCTTTTCCACTGACAGCACCGTGTCGACGTCAAGCAGGCCAAGCCCAGCGATAGTATCGGCACGGCCCTCGACGCCGTCTGGGTCGGACACCGTCCGCCCGAGCATCTGGTATCCGCCGCAGAGACCCAGCACGCGCCCGCCGCGCCTGACATGGGCCGCGATGTCGATGTCCCAACCCTGCGCGAGGAGAAATGCCAGATCGGCAATCGTTGACTTCGAGCCGGGGATGAGAACGAGCGCGGCGTTGGCGGGGATGGGCTCGCCGGCGTGCACGAGCACAACCGATACACCAGACTCTGCACGCAAGGGATCCAAGTCATCGAAGTTAGCGATGCGCGGGAGGAGTGGCACGGCAATGACGATTTGATTGTTGGTCAAGTACCTGGGGGAATCTTGGTCTGAACGGTCAATTCCTTCGGTCTCGTACCTTGGTCCCCGCTTTCGCGGGGAAGAGCGGGGGGAGGATTCCAACCCAAGAACATCCTCCGCAGGCAGCCGCCGTGCATCATCAAACCACGGCACGACGCCGAGGCACGGCCAGCCGGTCCTCGCCTCGATGAAACTGACACCATCAGCAAACAGGCCGGCATCGCCACGCAGCTTGTTGACGAGGAAACCTTTGATCCGGGCACGATCCGCCGGCGCGAGAACAGCGTGGGTGCCGACGAGGCTGGCAATGACACCGCCGCGGTCGATGTCGCCGATGAGCACGACGGAAACGTCCGCCGCCTCGGCGAAACCCATGTTGGCGATATCGCCGGCGCGAAGGTTGATCTCCGCCGGGCTCCCCGCCCCTTCAACGAGCACAATGTCGACGCCCTCGCCGACGACGGCGAAGCTGTCTAGCACCTTCGGCAGCAGTTCGGCCTTGCGGCGACCATACTCGGGCGCGCGCATCGTCCCGGCATGACGCCCCTGCACGATGACCTGTGCGCCAGTGTCGGTCTCGGGCTTGAGCAGCACCGGATTCATGTGGACCGAAGGTGCAAGCCCGGCCGCCCGCGCTTGCAGCGCCTGCGCCCGCCCGATCTCGCCGCCGTCGGCGGCAACGGCGGCGTTGTTCGACATATTCTGCGGCTTGAAGGGCGCAACCCTGATCCCGCGCTTGACGAGCGCGCGGCAAAGCCCGGCGACTATCACCGACTTGCCGACATGCGAGCCGGTACCCTGGAACATGATCGCCGGCGTTTTCATTTGTCGCGGCGACGTAGAATCGGGCGATCCCAGAACTCTTCCATGGTCAGGAACGAGAACGTGACCGACCAGCCGATGAGGAGAAGGCCGTTGAGGGCTTCCGCGCCTGCGATCATGCGCATGTGCCCGATCGGAACGATGTCGCCAAAACCGAGCGAGGTGTACGTGGCTGCCGAGAAATAGCCCGACGTCAGCAACGAGAGCGCATCGATGTGCTCCTGCGCGTTGATCGAGACGAGCGTGCCAAGCCCGACGAAATTCTGAATGAAGACGAAATACGTCACTCCGTAAATCCAGATCGCAACGACGTGAACCCCGAACGGAATTGCGAGCGCGTAGAGTATCCGGCCGTGCCGCCATCGGGACCGCGCCATGAACCGCCATGCGAAACGCAGCGCTTCGTACATAATCAAGCTGGTGACGCCGACTAGCACGACCGCCACCAGCCCGGTGACGACAAAGCCACCAAAATCGTCCGACATGCGCCGTCTCCGATCTAGAACTCGATCCCCTTCTGCGCCTTAACACCCGAACGGAAGGGGTGCTTGATCACCTCCATCTCGGTCACGAGATCGGCGATCTCGATCAGCTCATCTGCGGCGTTGCGGCCGGTAGCGATGACGTGCACATCAGCCGGCTTTTCGTCGCGGAGAAAGGCGACGACCTCGGTGATCGGCAGGTACTCGTAGCGAAGGACGATGTTGATCTCATCGAGGAGCACGATCCTCTGCTTGCCCGCCTTGATGACGGTCTTGGCGCGCTCCCACGCGGCGCGCGCAGCGGCGAGATCGCGCTGGCGGTCCTGCGTCTCCCAGGTGAAGCCTTCGCCCATCGTATTGATCGATACGAGGTCGCCGAACTTCTCCAGCGCCACGCGCTCGCCCGTCTGCCATTTGCCTTTGACGAACTGGACGATGGCAACCGGCATTCCGTGACCAAGAGCGCGGAAGATCATCCCGAAAGCGGCTGTAGATTTTCCCTTGCCCTTGCCGGTGTGGACGATGAGCAGGCCCTTCTTAATCGTCTTGGTCGCGAGGATCTTGTCCCGCGCCGCCTTCTTCTTTTTCATCTTCTCGGCGTGGCGGGCGTCGAGCTCGCTCTCGGTCATGTCCTTCATTCGGCGGCCTCCCTCCTCTCCGCAATCAGCGCGGAGAGCTGATCATAGGCGCTGTTCTGCCGGGGTGCCCAGAGGCCGCGGTCAATCGCCTCGCGGAAGCGGGCCGCCATCTCTGCTAGCGCCGGCGCATTGTTGTCCGCGATAAAGGTGCGCACGCGCTCGTCGCCAATGTAAGCGTCGAAGAGCTGGTCGAAGTGATGATCCTGCACGGCGTCAGTGGTGGCCGCAAAAGCGAACAGGTAGTCGACCGTCGCGGCGATCTCGAAGGCGCCCTTGTAGCCATGGCGCATGACACCCGCGATCCATTTGGGGTTCGCCGCGCGGCCGCGAACGACACGAGCGATCTCCTCCCCCAGCGCGCGGATAACCGGTTTCTCGGGCCGCGAATGATCGCCATGATAGAGGCGCGGCGCGGATCCCTTCAGCGTCTCTACCGTCGCTGCGAGGCCGCCCTGGAACTGGTAGTAGTCGTCGGAGTCGAGAATGTCGTGCTCGCGGTTGTCCTGATTGTGGAGGACGGCATCGACCGACGCGAGGCGTGACGAGAAGAGGTCACGCACCTCACTGCCGTGGCTGCCGCCGCCATAGGTGAAACTGCCCCACGCCAGAAACGCCGTGGCGATATCGCGCCGCGTTTCCCAAGCCCCGGTGTCGATCAGGGCCTGGAGACCGGACCCGTAGGCGCCTGGCATCGACCCGAAGATGCGCGCCGCCGAGAGATTGTCCGCCAGCGCAGCGTCCATACCCGCCGCAGTAATAGCCGCTCGCGCCTCGCGCGCCGCGGCAGCGATCGGGTTTGCTTCGGCATCTTCGTCAAGGGCAGCTACCGCACGGACGGCCGAGTCGATCAGGTCGATCTGTCCGGGGAACGCGTCGCGGAACATGCCGGAAATCTTCAGCGTGACGTCGATGCGCGGGCGCCCC
>JAYTZZ010000095.1:0-4725 GCA_043741595.1 Hyphomicrobiales bacterium
CCCGCTGGCACGCCTGCCGCAGATGCCGGCCTATCATCTGACGCGCGCCGACCACTCCGGGCTAACGATGGTCAACATCGGGATCGGCCCGTCGAACGCCAAGACGATCACGGATCATGTTGCTGTCCTCCGCCCGCATGCCTGGCTGATGCTTGGCCACTGCGCCGGCCTTCGCAACACGCAGGCGCTCGGCGACTATGTCCTCGCTCACGGGTATGTGCGCGAGGACCACGTGCTTGACGCTGACCTGCCGCTTTGGATTCCGATTCCGCCGCTTGCCGAGATACAGATTGCGTTGGAAGAGGCGGTTGCAGAAGTGACTGGCCTCGAGGGCTTCGAACTGAAGAGCATCATGCGGACAGGAACGGTCGCCAGCATCGACAATCGTAACTGGGAACTCCGCGACTACCGCGAGCCGGTCCAGCGCTTCTCCCAATCGCGGGCGGTTGCCCTCGATATGGAATCGGCCGCCATCGCCGGCAACGGGTTCCGTTTCCGTGTGCCCTACGGAACGCTGCTTTGTGTCTCCGACAAGCCTCTGCATGGCGAATTGAAGCTGCCGGGGATGGCCTCCGACTTCTACCGTCGTCAGGTCGACCAGCACCTGGAGATCGGAATTCGCGCAATGGAGAAGCTCCGCGCGATGCCACCCGAACGCCTGCATTCACGCAAGCTCAGGAGCTTCGCGGAAACGGCGTTCCAGTAGACCGGTTCATCGCCGCTCGACGAGGCCGAGCAGGTTGCCGCTCGGGTCCTTGAAAAACGCCATCCACTCCTGATTGCCCTTCTTGCCAAAGTTGCCGGCATCGTCGCGATGGATCATCGACGGCGGGTGCAGGAAAGAAACGCCGCGCTTCTTCAATTCGCGCACTGCATCGTCAAGATTGTCGACGAGGAAGTAGAGCGACGCCTGCGACGCGGTCGCCGAGAGGAGCAGCCGCGAGCCGCCGCTGAGCGTGAAGAACGCCAGGCCCGGCGGATCGAACCGGGTGATGAACTTCAGGCCAAGGATGTCACGATAGAACTCGACCGCGAGATCAAGGTTCGTCGCCGTAAGCGCCACCTGATGCAGCCTGTCGAGAACGAAGTCGCCTTTGATCAGCGGCCGTGGAGCGACATGCGGCTTTGGAGGAGCCGCCACGACAATTGGGGCCGGCTCGGGCACAATGGGGCGCGCGCGCGGAGTTGGTGTCGGCTTCGCCGCTGGACTTGGTCGCGCCGGAGCTTTCGCTTTTGCCGAAATGGCCGCCTTGGTAGGTGGCTTCTTTTTAGTCTTCCCCTTGGCCCCCGCCATGGTCCCCGCTTTCAGATGGAGAAACTTGTTCCGCACCCGCACGATGCAGTGGCATTCGGATTGTGTATTTGGAAAGACTGGCCGATCAGATCATCGACGAAGTCGACCTCGGCCCCGCCCATGTAGGGCAGGGATACCGGATCGATGAGCACGACAGCGCCGTCGCGTTCGACCACGATGTCGTCCGGAGCGCGAGCGGCGTCGAGATCAAAACCGTATTGGAATCCGGAGCAGCCGCCCCCGGACACGCTGATGCGCAACGCGGTGCCGCCGGGCTCAGCAGAAAGGATCTTCAGGATCCGTTTCGCGGCCCGTTCGGACAATGTGACAGTGGCGGTTTCTGTGATTGTCATTGGTATAAACGGCCGAAAACCGTTGTTTTACCTAGGACTTACTGGGAGGAATAGTTAGGAGGCAGGGGTGAGGGAGTCAATGCCGCCAAGGGTTTGCTCCACCATCGTTGAGGTATTTGGTGGCCTGGAATTGTGACCGTCATGAACCATCGTCATGATAGTCATCCTGGCGGACCCACGTAAGGCTCTGATTCTCTTGGCATACCCGTATTGGTGGCAGCCTTGAACGTGACTCTCGCGCCCTTTGCGTCTGACCCGTCTGCGAGTCGTGGCCGGCTCTATCCGGAGCGTCCGAGCCCGACGCGCACCGAATTCCAGCGCGATCGTGACCGGGTCATCCATTCCACCGCCTTCCGGCGCCTCAAGGACAAGACCCAGGTCTTTCTGTTCGATGAGGGCGACCACTTTCGGACGCGACTGACTCACACGATCGAAGTGGCCCAGATTGCCCGAGCGCTCGCCCGTTCGCTCGTCCTCAACGAGGATCTGGCCGAAGCCCTGGCGCTCGCCCACGACCTCGGCCATCCGCCCTTCGGACACGCCGGCGAGCGGGCTCTTGCCGCCGTGATGGCGGACCACGGCGGCTTCGATCACAACGGTCAGAGCCTCCGCGTCGTCACACTGCTGGAGCGGCGCTACCCCAAATACGATGGACTGAACCTCGCGTGGGAGACATTGGAGGGCCTTGTCAAACACAACGGACCGCTAACCGGACCGCTGCCGTTCGCCATCGCCGAATACGCCGGCGCGAACGACCTATGGCTTTCGACCCACGCTAGCGCCGAGGCGCAAGCCGCAGCGATCGCGGATGACATCGCCTACGACACCCATGATGTGGACGATGGTCTGCGCTCGGGTTTGCTCACGATCGACGGGATCGCCGAAGTGGAGTTCGTCGGCGATATTCTGAGGACCATCCGCGCCGAGTATCCGAATCTCGCGTCCGAACGGGAACGAGCCGAGCTTGTTCGCCGGATGATTACTGCGATGGTCGAGGATGTCATCGCGGAAAGTCTGCGCCGACTCGATGGGCTCAACCCGAAGTCGGCCGATGATATCCGCCACGCCGGCCGCCCTGTGGTCGGCTTCTCCGAGCGCATGACGGTCGCCGACCGCGCTATCAAGGCGAGGCTCAGTCGCGACGTCTATCGCCACGCGGAAGTGATGACCGTCATGGACAGGGCGGAGACTGTGGTGCGGGAGCTGTTTGGACGCTACCGCGAGGATACCGCCGCGCTACCCGAGGCTTGGCGGCTACAATCGGGCGGCGATGGCGCCCGAATGGTTGCCGACTTCCTCGCCGGAATGACGGACCGCTACGCGCTCCTGGAGCATCAGCGTTTCTTTGGCAGCTCAGCGGAACTCCGCTGAAGCTCACGCAATCATGGCGGGCCTGATGACCTCGGCAGCAAGCAGCCGCGCAATCTGATCGGCTGGCCGCGGATGGCTGAAATAGAAACCCTGTAGCTCAACGATGGCAAAACCATTGGAAAAATTAGCGAATTGATCCTTTTGCTGATTTCGCCGATTTGACCGGGCGGGCGGATTGGGCTACGTCGCAAATAGAGGCCAATTTTCGAATCATATGAACATTTTCAATGACTTCGCCGGTCGTGTCCGGGATGCCGCACGGCGGGTGGTCGGGGAATTGCCCGAACTTGCACGCGTGGTGGTCGAACCGCCACGGGACGTTGCTCACGGTGACCTTGCAAGCAACGCCGCGATGGTCCTCGCCAAGCCGCTCGGCGAGAATCCGCGAGAGCTGGCGATGAAGATCGCCGCTGTTCTTGCGACCGACCCGGACGTGGACGCGGCAGAGGTGGCCGGGCCGGGGTTCATCAATCTTCGACTGAAGAAGGCCACTTGGCACCGGACGCTGAGCGCCATACTCGCGGCCGGGTCCGAATATGGCAAAAGCGACATCGGCCGTTTCGAGAAGGTCAACGTCGAGTTCGTGTCGGCAAACCCAACCGGGCCGATGCACGTCGGGCACGCGCGAGGCGCGGTCTTTGGCGACGCGCTTTCCAGCCTGCTAGTGCTCGCCGGATACAACGTCTTCCGCGAATACTACATCAACGATGCCGGCGTTCAGGTCGATGTGCTCGCTCGCTCGGCGTACTTCCGCTACCGCGAGGCGCTCGGCGAGCTCGTCGGTGCGATCCCCGAGGGGCTCTATCCCGGCGACTACCTGAAGCCGGTCGGCGAAAAGCTCGCGGTCGATTTCGGCCGCACGTTTCTCGAACAAGATGAAGCGGTGTGGCTGCCGGTGGTGCGCCAGGCGACCGTCGACGCGATGATGGCGATGATCCGCGAGGATCTCGCGCTGCTCGGCGTCAAGCACGACCTGTTCTCGTCGGAACGCGCGCTTACATCTGGCGGCCACGACCGCGTCGCCGAAGCGATCACCTGGCTCACCAACAAGGGACTGATCTACGAAGGCAAGTTGGCGCCGCCGAAGGGTCAGCTTCCCGAGGACTGGGAAGATCGCGAGCAAACCCTCTTTCGATCCACAGAATTCGGAGACGACGTCGACCGTCCGTTGAAGAAGTCCGACGGCAGCTACACCTACTTCGCCTCGGACATAGCCTATCACTACGACAAGTATCTCCGCGGCTTCCACAACATGATCGACGTGCTCGGCGCCGACCACGGCGGCTACGTCAAGCGAGTGCAGGCGGCGGTAAAGGCGATCACCGGCGGCGAGGGCAAAGTCGACGTCAAGATCTGCCAGCTCGTCCGCCTCTATCGGGCGGGCCAACCGGTGAAGATGTCCAAGCGTTCCGGCGACTTCGTCACGCTCCGCGAAGTTGTCGAGGAGGTGGGTCGCGACGCGGTTCGCTTCATGATGCTCTACCGGAAGAATGACGCTCCGCTCGACTTCGACTTCCAGAAGGTTACCGAGCAATCGAAGGACAATCCCGTCTTTTACGTGCAATACGCCCATGCACGGGCCGCAAGCGTCTTTGGCAAAGCCAAGGAGGCCTTCCCCGATCTCAGCGAAAAATCGGCTGATGTGGTGGGCGCAAACCTTGGCCAGTTATCCGATCCCGCAGAGATTGCACTGGTCCGGCAGATTGC
>JAYTZZ010000096.1:0-4712 GCA_043741595.1 Hyphomicrobiales bacterium
CAGGGCAGTTGCTCGCCGATCTCGGCGCCGAGGTCATCAAGGTCGAGAGCATTGACGGCGACGACACTCGTCGTTGGGGACCCCCATACGTCGACAATGCGGACGGCGGCCGCGCCGCCGCCTACTACCACGCCTGCAATCGCGGCAAGCAGTCGATCGCTATCGATTTTTCCAAGCCCGACGGTCGGGAGATCGTCGTCAAGCTTGTCGCGCAGAGCGATGTGGTGATCGAGAATTTCAAGGTCGGCGGCCTCGCGAAACACCGCCTGGACTACGACAACCTCAAAGAGCTGAATCCGCGGCTCGTCTACTGCTCAATCACTGGCTTCGGGCAGGATGGGCCTGATGCGCCACGCCCCGGCTATGACTTGCAGCACATCGACCTGTCGCTTCTCGACACGATCACCAGCGTCATGTCGTACCAGGCGATGAACTACCTTGTGTCCGGCAGGCCGCCGGTTCGGATGGGCAACGCCCATCCAAACATCGTGCCCTACCAGGAGTTTGCCACGAGCGATGGCCACCTCATCGTCGCGGTTGGCAATGACACCCAGTTCCGCCATCTCGCCGAGGTGATCGGCGCGTCAGGCCTTGCGGATGATCCGCTGTTCGCCACCAACGAAGCGCGGGTAGTCAACCGTAATATTGTGGTGCCGAAACTTGCCGAGTACATCCGCCGCTTCCGGCGCGACGATCTTCTGGCGGCACTGGAGAAGGCCAACGTGCCGGCAGGCCCCATCAATGATGTTGCTCAGCTCTTTGCCGAGCCACAGGTGATTCACCGGAAGATGCGGCTCGACCTTCCGGCAGGCGACGGCGGTTCAATACCATCGGTCAGGAGTCCGATCGTCATGTCTGCCTCGCCACTCGTCTATGAGCGCGCCTCGCCACTGCTCGGCCAGCACACGGCCACTGTCCTGGCGGAACTCGGCTACTCCGCGGCCGACATCGAGCTGCTGGCCGGGGCCGACGTCATTGGCGCGCGCAAGGCTACTCCGATCACATGACGCTCAGGAGGCCGCCGTCGACGTAGATGACCTGGCCGTTGACGAAACTGGAAGCGTCCGAGGCAAGGAAGAGGGCGGCACCCTTCAATTCACCAACTTCGCCCCAGCGTCCGGCGGGGGTCCGCTTCGTCACCCATTCGTTGAAGGCGGGGTCTTCGACGAGGGCGCGGTTGAGCTCGGTCCTGAAATAACCCGGCCCGATGCCATTTACCTGGATGCCGTGCGGCGCCCACTCGACGCACATAGCCTTCGTCAGCATCTTCACGGCGCCCTTCGCAGCCGTGTATGGAGCGATCGTTGCACGCCCGACCTCGCTGGTGAGCGAACAGGTGTTGACGATCTTGCCGCGGCGGCGCGGCAACATATGTCGCGCCACGGCCTGGCCGACGAAGAAGACGCTGTCGAGGTCGGTCGCCATGACTTCGCGCCAGGTCTCCGCCTTGACGTCGACGAGCGGCCCGCGCCGTTGGATCCCCGCGTTGTTGAACAGGATATCGATCGGTCCAATCTCGCGTTCGATTCTTTCGATGGAGCGCGCGACCGCAGGCTGGTCGGTGACATCGAAGGCAATGGCGTGGGCCTTGTGACCGGCGGCGGCGAGATGTGTCCGCGCCTCATCCAACTCCTTGCCGTTCCGTGCATTGAGAACGATTTCCGCGCCGGCGCCCGCGAGGCCCTCGGCGATGGCGAAGCCGATCCCTTTACTGGATCCGGTGACAAGGGCGATGCGGCCGGTGAGGTCGAACAAATGGGTCGTCATGAACAATTCTCTCCAACCGTTCGCATTCGAACTGCATCAATCGGGTCACCGGCGCCCCTTGCCGAGCGCGGCGATCAGTTTAGGTTCTGCCGCTCGGAATACACCAAAAACGGGAAAGAAACCGATGGCCTATCTTCCGTCCGAAAAACGCTATGACAAGATGAAATACCGGCGCAGCGGCCGGAGCGGGCTGAAGCTCCCCGCGATCTCCCTGGGCCTGTGGCACAATTTCGGACACGCTTCACGTGCCGACGTGGCGCGCGAGATGTGCCGGCGCGCTTTCGACCTCGGCATCACCCATTTCGATCTTGCCAACAACTATGGCCCACCCCCGGGCTCGGCGGAATCGTTGTTCGGCGAGATTTTCAGGGAAGATTTCCAACTCTATCGCGACGAGCTGGTTATCTCGACCAAGGCCGGCTACCTGATGTGGCCGGGTCCGTACGGCGAGTGGGGCAGCCGGAAGTACCTGCTGGCGAGCCTCGACCAGAGCCTCCGGCGCATGGGGCTCGAGTACGTCGACATTTTCTATTCGCACCGCTTCGATCCGGACACACCGCTGGAAGAGACGATGAGCGCGCTCGATGCCGCCGTCCGCCAGGGCAAGGCGCTCTACGTCGGCATCTCATCCTACTCGTCGGAGCGCACGGCGGAAGCGGCGGCGATCCTCCGCGATCTCGGCACGCCGGCGATCATTCACCAGCCGAGCTACTCGATCGTCAACCGGTGGACGGAGGAGAATCAGCTCCTCGACACGCTTGAGAAGGAGGGCATGGGCTGCATCTCGTTCTCGCCGCTGGCGCAAGGATTGCTCACCGACAAGTACCTGAAGGGCGTCCCGGCCGAGAGCCGCGCCGGTAAGGGTGCCGCATCCTGGAACAACGCCTTCCTCAGCGAGAAGAACCTCACCTGCGTGCGGGCCCTCGACAAGCTCGCCAAGAAGCGCGGCCAAACGCTCGCCCAGATGGCGCTCGCCTGGGTCTTGCGCGATCCACGCATGACCTCGGCGCTCATCGGCGCTTCGCGGGTCGAGCAAATCGAGGATGCCGTAGGTGCGCTCGCCAATCTCAAGTTTTCAAAGGCAGAACTCGACGAGATCGACAAGCGCGCTGAGGACGCGGGCGTCAACATCTGGAAGAGATCGAGCACCGCCTAGCGAGTGCGTCACACTGGGAGTGGCGGGTGGGCACCACCGAAGACTTGCCAGCCGCCCTCCCAGATCATCGTGATCGCCACCCAGGCGATTACGGCGAGGCCGACGTACGAGATCCAGAAATAGCGCTTCAGCAGTCGCGCGATGACGGTCGCGGCGACACCCATGAGTGCAACGGACAATGTCAGGCCAATGATCAGCACGAAGATGTGCTGGCGGGCAGCACCGGCAACGGCGAGAACGTTGTCGAGCGACATGGAGACGTCGGCGACGACGATCTGGACGAGGGCGTGGCGCAAGGTCTTGGCTCGTGGCGGCACGGGTGGCGCCCCGCTGTCCGCTTCGTCCCTGCGGCGCCATTCGGCCATGATCTCGCGGGCGAGCTTCCACACCACCCAGAGGAGCAGAATGCCACCGGCAAGCGTCAGACCGATGATTGCCAGAAGCTTGGTGGTGAAAATAGCAAATACGATGCGCAGCACCGCCGCCGCGCCGATGCCGAGGACGATCGCCTTCCGGCGCATTTCCGGCGGCAAGCCGGCAGCGGCCATGCCGACAACGATGGCGTTGTCGCCCGCCAACACCAGATCGATGACGATGACGGTCGAAAGTGCCGTCAGCTCGGAAAAGAGCTCGGGTTGCATGAGCCTCGTCTATCTTTGAAGAGCGATGCGCGTTTCCGCTCTTCGCCTTAGGTGGGGGTCGGCGCCGCCGCGTCCAATACCCCTTCGGACTTGAGATCGCTCCATAGACTTGCGGGGATCTTCGTCTGCCACCACTCAAAGATCTGATTCAGTTCGGTCGCGGCGCGCGGCCCCGGAATAACGGTCGCCACCAGCTTGTGAGCGAGGGGGAATTGCAGAGCGGCGGCCGCCAGTGTGACGCCGTGTGCGTCGCAGACCTTGGCCATGCGTTTGACTTTGTCGACTACGGCTGGAGGTGCCTTGGCGTAGTTGAACGTATCGCCACCAACGAGAATACCTGAGTTGAACGGTGCTCCGATGACGATGGAGGCGCCGTGCTTCTCGACGTCAGGGAATAGTGTGTGGAGGGGTCCCTGTTCGAGGAGCGTGTATCGCCCTGCAAGCAGGAACGCATCCCACTGGCCATGCTTCATCGCATCCGCGATCGGCTGCGCCTCATTGACGCCAAGTCCGATCGCCTTGATTTCGCCGGAGCTCCGCAGCTTGTCGAGCGCCTTGTATGTCTCGTCCATCGCCGTACGAAACGCTTTCTCCTGGGCCTCCTTGCTGCCGTGGGAGAACACATCGATGTCATGGATGTAGAGGATGTCGATACGGTTCAGGCCAAGGCGCTGCAGGCTGTCTTCGTAAGAACGCATGATCGAGTCGTAGGTGTAGTCGAACACCGGCTCGAACGGATACGGGTTCCGCCACTGGTCGCTGGCCTCCTGCGGCTTGCGCCGCGCCTTGAGCAAACGCCCGACCTTGGTTGAGAGGACGTAGTCCTTGTCGCGGCGTCGCAGCTCATCCCCGACCGCGTGCTCCGATTTTCCGTACCCGTAGAAGGGTGCGGAGTCGAAATAGCGCACGCCGGAATCGTAAGCGTCGAGGACGATCATACGTGCCTCGGCTTCGGTCACCGCATTCATGTTGCCGCCGAGCGAAGCGGTACCCAAACCCATTGTGGTAACGCTGAGCGGCGTGCGGCCAACGCGCCGGGTTTCAAACTTCATGTCCGTTCCTCCCTCGCGCGCTCGTCGTTCGCGAGCTGCGACGGGGAAGTTGATACATGAGCGGGAGGCAATTGAGTAGGGAGCGGGGCGTGTTCA
>JAYTZZ010000097.1:0-10872 GCA_043741595.1 Hyphomicrobiales bacterium
GGAGCGGGGATGCGGTGCCTGGTGGTCGCTTCGCAAGCGGCTGCCTGGAGGCTCATAGCCCACCAGCCGGCGAAAGCCGGCCGCCGTTTCCAAAGCGGACGGCTTAGGGTGCGTGGACCAGCACGCAGGCTCCGGCCTGTGGTGTGAAGCAGGACCTCGCGGGCGCAAAGCTCGCTCGCCTGTCCACGAGCCCCGAGTGGGAGTGGTGGTCAAAAGAAGCCGCGGCGGGCGCTCGGTGAGTGCCCCCTTTTCGCGGGATAACTACCCGCTCGGTGTTCGCCGGGCGCCCGCCACCCCCTCATGTTTGATGAGGGCACGACTTGGAAGGAGACGATGACTCGGATGCGAACGCATCGCGGGAACGAGCACCCGTACTCCGCTCATCCCCGCGCAGGCGGGGACCCAGGAGGAAGAACAAGGATAGGTGATGATTGTGCAGAGCCAGTGCTCTCTCTCACCACCTGGATCCCCGCCTTCGCGGGGACGAGCGGGCAGGTGGTTCGCACCCACTGATAGAAGAGCCGCTATCCCTTGTACTTCACCACCCTCTGCTGCTGCTCGCCGAGCCCGGTGATGCCGAGGCGCACGGTTTCGCCGCCCTTCAGGAACTGCGGTGGCTTCATCCCGGAGCCGACACCGGGCGGCGTGCCGGTTGTGATGACGTCGCCGGCTTCGAGCATCATGAATTGGCTCAGGTAGTGAACGAGAAAGGCGACGGAGAAGATCATCGTCTTGGTCGACCCGTTCTGCATGCGCTTGCCGTTCACCTCGAGGAACATGTCGAGGTTCTGCACGTCCTTGACCTCGTCGCGGGTGACGAGCCACGGGCCGAGCGGACCGAAGGTTGGGCAGCCCTTGCCCTTGGTCCACTGGCCGCCGCGCTCAATTTGAAACTCGCGCTCCGACACGTCGTGACAGACGGTGAAGCCGGCGACATGGGACATCGCCTTCGCCTCGTCGATGTAGGAGCCGCCCTTGCCGATGACGATCGCGAGCTCGACCTCCCAATCAGTCTTCTTCGAGGCCCTCGGAATCATGACGTCGTCGTTGGGCCCTACGATGCAGGAGGGCGCCTTGTTGAAGACGATCGGCTCCTTCGGGATCGCCGCTCCGGTCTCTTTGGCGTGGTCGGCGTAGTTCAGCCCGATGGCGATGAAATTTCGCACCCCGCCGATGACGGGACCCAGACGGGCGTTCTTCGGCGCAGCGGGCAGGCTCGTGATCTTCGCCTTCTTGACCTTCGCGATCGCGCCGGCAGCGAGTGTTTCGGGAGTGATGTCGGAGATGACACGCGAGAGGTCGCGGATGATGCCGGCCTCGTCGATGATACCGGGCTTCTCACGGCCCTTCGGCCCAAAACGGACGAGTTTCATTTCGCGGATTCCCCCAGAAGATTTGGTGAGACGGATGTCGGAAGACCTGTTGGACGTAGCCCGATCGCCGACGCGTCTCAAGCGGGGCCGATGCGTTTTTTTCTTCGCCTCTGGTGTTCGTGGGGATTGGTCAGTATCATTGACCTAATCAAACAAGAAGACCATCTATGGAAACGCTCCTTCCGCTCATTGGCTTCGTTGTCGTTTCCACGGTTACGCCGGGGCCGAACAACCTCATGGTGCTGACCTCCGGCGCGAACTTCGGCCTGGCGCGCACTATTCCCCACATCACCGGAATCTCGCTTGGCTTTCCGGTCATGATCATTGCGGTCGGCTTTGGCCTTGGGTTCATCTTCGACGCCTACCCGGTCCTCCATACGATTCTGAAGTATGTCGGCTTCGCCTATATGCTTTGGCTGGCGTGGCAGATCACTCAGGCGGGCCAACCGCACACAGAGGGCGGTCGCGCGCAGCCGTTGACGTTCCTGCAGGCGGCGGCGTTCCAGCTTGTCAATCCGAAGGCTTGGGCGATCATCTTTGGCGCGATGGCCCTCTACACCACCGAGGACGGCAACAGGGCATTCGAGGTAGGCCTCTTCGCGGTTCTTTTCGGATTGGTATGTTTCCCAAACTGCGTCGTCTGGTGCCTGTTCGGTCGCGCCATCGCCGGCTTTCTCGAAGACGATCGCCAGCGCTTCTGGTTCAATATCGTCATGGCGGTGCTGCTCGTCGTGTCGGTTCTGCCCACGATGTTCTAGTCTCGGCAAATGAACCCCGCGCCGACCATTGATGATGTGCGTGCGGCGGCGATGCGCATTGCTCCCTACGCGGTTCGCACGCCGCTGCTCTCCAGTCCCGCGCTCGATGCGGCGCTCGGGGGCCACGTCCTCCTGAAATGCGAGAATCTCCAGCGCACCGGTTCGTTCAAGTTTCGTGGTGCGTACAACGCCGTCGCGGCGCTAAGCCCTGAGGATCGATCACAGGGGGTTGTCGCCGTTTCTTCCGGCAATCACGCACAAGGCGTTGCGGCCGCCGCAGGTCTCTTCAATATCGCGGCGACCATCATCATGCCGGCCGACGCGCCGGCGGTGAAACGTCAACGAACTGAAGCGCTTGGCGCCAAGGTCATCACCTACGATCGAGCCCGGGAGGATCGTGAAGTTGTCGCGGCGCGCCACATCGCGGAGCACGGTGGCGTGCTGATCCATCCTTACAATGACGTCAACGTCATTGCCGGGCAGGGGACCATCGGCCTTGAGATCGTGGCGGATTTCGCCGCGACGAGAGTCATGCCCGACGCGGTCATTGTTCCGTGCGGCGGCGGTGGTCTTTCCTCGGGTATCGGTCTCGCGATACGTTACGCGTTCCCGCCGACCGACGTTGTTCTGGTTGAGCCTGCCGGCTTCGACGACTACGGGCGCTCCCTTCGTGAACAGCATATTGTTTCCAACGACAACACGTCTGGTTCGGTGTGCGACGCTTTGCTCGCGCCTTCGCCCGGTGCGATCGGCTTTGCCATCAATAGGGCGAACCGTGCGCGCGCCGTCGCGGTTGACGACGGCGAAGCGCTTGCCGCGGTGGCCTACGCCTTCCGCGAACTGAAGCTCGTGCTCGAGCCGGGCGGCGCAGTGGCGCTTGCGGCCGTGATGTCAGGCCACGTCGAGGTCCGAGGCCGGACGGTTGTCGTCGTCCTGTCCGGTGGTAACGTCGATGCCGACATTCTTCAGCGGGCGCTGGCGCAATGAAGCATCTCATCACAACGCTTGGCCCCAAGCGCGCCGACGAACTCGGCATGATCCTGCCGCACGAGCATGTCTTCGTGGACCTCCGCACTTGGGACAAACCCGGTTACGCAGAGGCCAAGGCCGCAAACGTTGTGGCGCTGATGGCGCCCGAGATCGAGCGCATCAAGGCACGCGGGATCACCGCCCTTGTCGAGTGCTCCACCGTTGGTGTCGGCCGCCGTGCTGATCTCGACCGTGCGGTGTCGGAAGCAACCGGCTTCCCGATCGTGGTGCCGACCGGCATCTACCGTGAGCCGTGGGTGCCGCCGTTTGCGCAGGAAGCGTCGGAGGACGTGCTCGCCGCATGGATGCTCGGTGAGTTGGAAGGCGAGATCGAGAGCTCGGGCGTGCAGGCGGGCTGGATCAAGATCAGCGCTGGCGATGACGGCATCACCCCTTTGGAGGAGAAGATCCTGCGCGCCGCAGCGCGGGCCGGGGCGAAGACGAACGCCGTCATTGGCAGCCACACGATCAAAGGCCGCGTCGTCATGAATCAGCTCGATATTATCGAAGCTGCGGGCTACACCGCCGAGCGGTTCATCTCGATCCATACCCAGGCGGAGGAGGATTTCGCGATGCACCTTGCGGTCGCGCGGCGCGGGGCGTGGATCGAATACGACGGTATTGGCGGCTGGGGTGAGGACGAGACCTACATCCGGAACATCCACGCGATCCTCGATGCCGGGCTCGGCGGTCAACTGCTGCTCAGTCAGGACCGCGGCTGGTACGACCCGGCGCTCCCCGGTGGCGGGACGCCGAAGCCGTACACCTACCTCAGCGACACCTTCCTGCCGAAGCTGGCGGCCAGCGGCGTCGATGCCGCCACCATCGATATGCTGACCCGCGACAATCCGTTCCGGGCCTTTGCCCGGTAGGTGCGATAGGCAGCGCGCATAGATGTTCCCGAGGAGAACCGCCATGCCCGCGGGACCGCCCAACTTCGCGCTCCGCATCGGAATCTTCTTCGCGGGATACTTTCTCTTTGGCGGGGTGACGCTGCCGTTCTTTCCGATCTGGCTTCAGGCGCGCGGCATGAGCGAGGTCGAGATCGCCAGCATCATCGCCATCCCATCGCTGATCCGGGTTTTCCTGACGCCGCTCGCCGGCATCTACGCCGACTGGGCGCCGAACCGGCGGTTCGCAGCCATTACGTTCACAGTTCCCGCGGCCGCCATTTTTCTTTTCGCATTGCCGGCGCAGGGCTTCTGGCTGCTCTTGCTGACAACCGGAACTGCTTTCACGATCTGGGGGCTGGCGCTACCGCCGGCCGAGGCACTGGCGTTGACCGGCGTGCGCCGCTTTGGCCTCGACTACGGCCGTATGCGGGTGAGCGGGTCGATCGCCTTCATCGCCGCAAACCTCGGCAGCGGCGCGCTCCTCGGCTATATCGTCAATCCCGAGGCGATCTTCTGGTTCATCTTTGCCGCTATGGCCGCGTCGGCGATCGTTTCGTTCGCTCTGCCGGTAACCCCGCCGGACGTGCGGGCCCTCGATAATGCGGTCAAACCAGACATCCGTCCCTCGCGCGAAGTGCTCGGCAATATCGGATTCCTCGCCTTGCTCGGGGCAAGCGGGCTCATTCAGGCGAGCCACGCGATGCTCTACAGCTTCGGCAGCATCGAGTGGCGTGTCCTCGGTTATTCCGATCTTCAGATCGGCGCCTTCTGGGCGTTCGGAATCGTGTGCGAGGTTTCGGTGTTCATATGGTCGACGACGGCGCTCCGCCGGTTCGGTCCCTTCGGGCTCATCGTTATCGGAGGCCTTGCGGCGATCGTTCGCTGGTCCCTTTTTCCGCTCAATCCGGGCTTCCTCGGATTCGCCGTGCTGCAAGGCATGCACGGCCTGACTTTCGGCGCGAACTACGCCGGCACACAGCATCTCATCGCCCGCGGGGTACCGGAGAGAATGACGGCGTCGGCCCAAGGCATCTACGCGATGATCACTGGCGTTCTGCTCGCGGGCGCGACGTTCCTGACAGGGCCGATCTACCACGCATACGGAATCTACGGCTTCCTGTTCATGGTGCCGATCCCGATTGTCGCCCTGATCGTGCTCTTTTCCGCTCGCCGTTTCGCTGCGGTCTGATACCGAAGCTAGTCGAAGCGACCGCTGGCGTGGGCGAGCATCGTGTACACCTTGCCGGTATCCGACGTCAGGTAGGCGCTGCCGGCAGTGCGGTCCTTGCCGGCCTTGGTTACTTCGGAGAGCAGCTTCTCAAAATCCGTCACGTAGCGATCGACCGCCGTGCGGAAGTCGCCGTCGCGCTGATACTTTTTGCGAATGTCATCGAAGGTCTGCTGACCGGATAGCGTGTAGAGCCGGCGGGTGAACAGGTTCTTCTCGCCTTTGTGGTGCCGGGCCCAGAGTTCGACCGCCGCGTCGTGATCGATCGCGCGGGCGATGTCGGCCGAGATGGCTCCCAATGCACCGGGCACCGGCGCCGCTGCGGCAGCGCTTTTTCCATTCGCGGGGGCGGCTTGCGACGGCGCAGAAGTTTCCTTGTGACGCTCGATTGCCGGGCCGGCGGCTTCCTCGTCCGTGGAAGCCCGACGGAGCAGGTCGGAGACCCAGCCTTCGCCTGCTTCCTCGCTGGCGGGCGCCGCGCGCGCGGCCTGCCCCTGGCGCGGAACAGAACGCGGCTGGCTTTTTGCTACCGGTTGGCTGCCGGCTCCGCCATTGGCAGTGCCGCGACGCGGCTCGCCCGCGTAGCGTGACGGGGCGGCCACCGCTTCGCCTACAGCAGGTGCGGCCTCGACTGCCGTCGATTCGATGCGAATACGCGGCTCGCCAAGCGCCGGGCTCGACAGGTCGAGGTTCTTGCCATGGCGGTTGATGATCTCGGACAGCTCGGAGAGTGCCCTGATCTGGTCGCCGACGACGCGGCGCATGGCCTCGGCTCCTTCGCGCGCCTCTTCCGGCAGTTCCAGAACGCCCTTACGGAGTTCCTCGCGGGTGATGCTGAGGTCGCGTTGCACGTCCTGGGTCGCCTGGCGCATCTCACGGGTGGCTTCGGCAAACCGCTTGGAAACCTCCGTGATCGCCTGGCCCATGTCATTGAGCATGGATTTGTTGGCTTCGCGGACGACGTCGGCGGCCTTGCGGCTCTCGGCGCCAGCCGTGCGGTTCATCGTCTCGAAATTTTCGATGACGCCCTTGGTTGCGGTCACGCTGTTCTCGGTCAGCATGCGGCTGACGGCGGTGGCGCGTTCCTCTGCCGTCTTCAACGTCTCGGCGATGATGCGTGTGAACGACTTCATCAGCCCGTCGAGTTCCTCGCTCCGCGCCTTGAGGCCGGCGGTGAGGCTTTCCAGCGCCGGGCGCCGTTCCTCGACGGTGGTCTGGATCTGCTTGTTGACCTCGGCGAGGTTCTTGCTGGCGCCGGTGAGCGACACCGCTTGCTCCTCGAAGCGCTTCACGACGTTGCCGACGCCCTCGATGATGTCGCGCGACACGTCGCGGAGGCGGACGACCTGTCCGCCGAGTTCGTTGGTCGAAAGCTGGGTTGCTTCGACCGCATGGCCGAGGGCCGCCTTGAATTCGGTCGAGCGCGAGGCAAGTTGCGTCTCGATCTTGCCGAGGTTCTCGGAGGTCGAGGCGAGCAGGCTGTTGAGAAGGTTGTTCGATACCTCCAACCGTTCCGCGATGTCGGCGACTTCCGTGCGGAGCGCGCTGTTGGTATTGGCGAAGGTCGCCGCTACGCGCTCGCCCGTGTCGAGAAGAGTCTTGGCGGCCTCCGCGCTGCGGCTTGCCACCATCTCGACAACCTGGGTGCCGGTCTGGTCGAGCGTGATCATCAGCGCGTTCGAACGTCCGTCCAACAATGCTGCGAGCTCGCCGCTGCGGGCGCCCAGCACATCGTTGAACTCGCGTGTACGCTGCTCGAGGGCCTCGGTGACCGCGTTGGCGCGGGCGCCGAACATGCCTTCGATTTCGTTGATGGCCCGGCCAAGAACGGTGGATGCTTCAGCAGCGGAAGAGCGGACAGCGCGAGTCGCCTCGCCAGATTCGTTGACGAGTCGCTGGGTGACTTCCGTTACGGCCTCGCGAATGTTGAGCGCGACGTCCTCGCTCTTGCCGGCCAGAGAGTCGGTGATCGAGTTGGCGCGGTCGGTTAGCGTGTCGGCAAGGGATTCAATGCGCGACGTGAGCTGACCTCCGACTTCGACGAGACGGTCGTCGATCAGCGCGGCGAACTCGGTCTGGCCGGTGGTGAAGGTCTCGGCGATCTCGCGCGTGCGCTCGATCAGCGTCTGGTTGATCTGGCGCGACCGGTGATCGAGGGCCTCGGCGATACGGTGAGCGTTGCTTTCCAGAGCCTCGGAAACGTCTTCGATCTTGATGCGGATACCGTCGCCGAACTGCGACAGCTTGCTCTGCAGCGCACTCTCCATGCTGTGCGCCTGCTCGGACAGCGAGGTGATGAGCTGCGGACCGCGCTCACCCATGAGTTCGGAAATCTTCGAGAAACGGCTCTCGAGCACCTCGCCAAGTTCCTGGCTGCGCGAGGCAATGACGTCGCCGAAGCGCGTGCCCGACTCGACGATCTTGCCGTGGATGAGCGAACCCTTGCTCTCGATGGCGTCGGCAACTTCGGTGCCGGAGTGGATGATCTTCTCGTGGATGGTGACGCCACGGCTCTCGATGGCGTTGGCGACGTCGCGGCCGGAAGCGAGGATCTTCTGGTGGATGGACGTGCCGCGGCTCTCGATGGCGTCGCCGATGTGTTGGGTGGCTTCGACGATCGAATCGTAGATGGCCGTCCCGCGACCCTCGATCGAGTCGGCGATCTCGCGCGACGAGGACAGGATGCGCTCGTGGATCGACGCGCCGCGGCTCTCGATCTCGTTGGCGATCTGGCTGCCGGATTCGACGATGCGCTCGTGGATCTGGTTACCCTGGTCGATGATCCGGTCGGCGATGCGCGTGCCGGAGTCGACGATGCGCTCGTGGATGGTGCCGGCGCGGGAGGCTACCGTTTCGGCGATCTCATTGCCGGAGGCGATGATCGTCTCGTTGATCTTCATGCCGCGGACGGCGATCGCCTTGGCGACTTCGCCACCGACTGAAGCCAGGCGCTGGGTGAGTTCCGCGCTACGTTCGTCGAAGGAATCATAGACCGATGTCGTGGCGGAGTTGATCGCCTCGCGGAGGCCGTTGGTCCGCGTCTCGATCAGGTTGGCCATCGCTTCACCGGTGGAAGCGAGGCGCTCGTTCAGTTCGGTACCGTTGACCGCGATCGATTCAAAAATACGATCGCCGGTACGGGACAGGCGGTCGGCAAGTTCGCCGCCGCGGTTGGTGATGGTTTCGGCAATGCGGCTGCCGGTCTCGTCGAGCTTGTCGGCGATTTCCTGGCCGCGAAGGGCAAGGTCGACGAGCAGCGAGTCGGCATTCGATTTAAGCGCTTCGTTGACCTCGGTCACGTGTTTGGAGATCGTCGAGGCCGCCATGTTGCCGGTCTCGCTGATCGACCGCGTGATGTCTTCCGTGCGCCCTTCGAAGCCGGCGATGAGTTCGGCGCCGACGCTCGCGAGCGTGTCGTTCACTTCCTGCCCGCGTTCGGCGATGGTGTCGGCCATGGCGCGGCCGGTCGAAGACAGCGTTTCGTTGATCTCGGAGGAACGCGCGAGAAGAGCGTCGGTAACTTCCGAGCCTGTCTGAGCGAGCGAGACGGCAACATCGCTGACGGTGTCGGCCAGACGCGACACGAGGTCCTCGCCGCGCGCCGAGAGTTGATCGACCATCGCTTCGCCGGCGGTGCCGAGTGCGACAGTGATCTGTTCGCCGCGGTCGGTGAGGGCGGCAGTGATGCGGTTGCCGGCCGTCGTCACGTTGTCAGAGATAGACTCCGAAGCGATGCGCAGATCTTTCGACAACGACTCCTGCGCCGAAACGATCGACGTGCGGACGCGCTCCGAGTTGATGACGATTGCCTCGCGTTGACCAGCGAGGTCGTCGATCAGCGAGCGCATGCGCGTCTCGTTGTCGGAATACGAGCGTTCGAGGGCGGCGACCTCGTTGTGGACGAGGAGTTCCAGCTCGCTGGCACGGGCGAGGGCGCGCTCGATGCCGTCGCCGACGGCCGCAACTTCGCGGCGGACGGCCTGGCTGACGTTGACGACTGCGTCGGTCGCCATATTCTCCGGCTCGGAAAGGCGAGCGGCCATGTCGGATACTGAACGGGCGACGAAACGCAATTCCTGCGTGCGCCACATGGTCGACGCGATCGCCCAGACAAAGCCGAGCGGCACGAAGAGGAAAAGGGCGACGTTGAGGAAGCGGGACGAGGTGAACATGTCGCCGCTCTCGCCGAAGATTCCACCTGTCGAGAGAGCGTAGATGACGACGAACGCGGCCCAGAGAAGGGAGACGGCGATCGCAGTCGGATAGATCAGGCGCGACGGGCGGCGCTGGATTCCGGCACCGGCAGAACGGCGGTCATCGTTGGCGGCGAAACGGTTGCGGCGCTGCTCGGCGGTGCGGCCGCGAACGGGGGCCTGACCCTCCGGCTCGCCGCCTTCGGCGAACGCGCGCGGCGGCAGGTCGGCCCGACGTTGCTCTTCCCGGCGCGGTTCGTCGCGACGTGGCTGCTGTTGCGACTGGTCGTTGCGGCGCGGCGGCGCCGGCAAGCGCGGGTTCTCGGCGCGGCGCTGACCTTCGTTGCGGCGAGGCGGTTCGGGAGTCGCGGCGCGGGGTTCCGGACGACGCTCGCGGCGACCTTCGGCCCGAGGTCCGGCGGATTCGTCTGATTCCGTTGCCCCTTCTTCAGGGGTGTAGTCGAGCCTGAGTGCCTCTTCGACTGCCGACAGTGCCGCGTCGTTGGGGTTCTTGGTTCTTGGGGTAGTCGCCATTACAATCCGCCTCGCGCCGTACTCAAAACATTTCTCGGTCGCTTGCCGGGCACTCGAACGCCCGGCAAACACGCCACGACAACGCGAGAAACGGCGATGTGCGGAGTGCCCGCACGAACGTCCCCCTCCCGCGGCGGTCGCCGCGCAAAGACCGGCAAAACCGCCAGTCCGGGTGGCCTCCACCCTGCCGCTAGATCATCCTAATGGCACATTCGTGGCAGAGGAACCGAAAAACAGCGCCCGGGCGAGCCGAATACCGCAAACGGGTTCAAGAAGATGGCGGCACACGTTCGAGGCGCTCGCGAAGGCGGTCACGCAAGTCTCAAATGCCTCGCCGCCCTCGGCCATATTTGCAGCATTGTGAGGGGCATCCCGATACGGTCCTGCGGGCGCCAACAAGCCAGTGGAAAACTTGGTTTGCCCTTTCGATTGCCTGGTCGAGCCACGCCGAAAACCATGGAATACAGCGGTGCTGGAGGATCGTTCACGCCACCGATTCGGGGCGGACGAAATGCCGCTCCTACCATCCGGAAAGGAAATATCTGGGAACGGATCGCCCATGGTCGCGTGTCTTTTCTGGCGTTATCGCACCCAATTGCCACGACCGGCGGTTGCGGCGGACACACTCGTTAACGATGTCTTAAGAATTGCTGCCGTTCCTTGAGAAGGGCCGCATTGGCCCACCGAATTCTGCCGCGAACGGACCCGACTTTGAACGCACAACCAATCGATCTTTTTCATCTCGCCCGTCAGACCGGCGGCGAAACGGCCCTCGAACATGCGGTCCTTCGGCTCTTTGCGGCCAATTCCGTTACCGATCTTGTACGGCTTAAGGCCGCGTCGGGTCAGGCACAGCGGGACGCG
>JAYTZZ010000098.1:0-23514 GCA_043741595.1 Hyphomicrobiales bacterium
CGAAGACGGTGCAGGCCGCGGCGGTGAGGCCGAGATTCCGTTTGCGGGGCGTGCGCGCGGGTTCGCTCATCACATACCCCGGCTGGCGATGTTGCCGCCGATCTTGGCGATGGTGACGGCATAGAAGAGCGCAACGAAAAGCGCGAGCGCGATAGCGATGGCGACGGAGCGCGCCTTGCGGCGGCGAAGCTGGGCCTCGGTGAGGCGGACGGGTTCCTCGGGCAGCGTCATCTCGGTCATGCCATCCACCCGCCGAAGCCATCCTCGACGAGGAGAATGGCGAAGAGCAGAAAAAGATAGAGCATCGAATAGGCGAAGAGGCGGCGCGCGGGGCGCATCTCGGTGTCGCTCTCCGGCATGCGATAGATCTGCCACGCCAGCCACACGAACAGCGCACCAAGCGCCGCGGCGATGACGCCATACGCCGGGGTGGCGAAGCCCATCGCCGGCGGGACGATAGCGGCGATCAGGGTGAGCACCACCGAGTAGAGCAGGATCTGGCGTTTGGTCTTCGCTGCGCCGGAGACGACCGGCAGCATCGGCACGCCGGCCTTTGCGTAATCCTCGGAGCGGTAGAGCGACAGGGCCCAGAAGTGCGGCGGGGTCCACAGGAAGATGATGAGAAACAGGATGAGGCTCGGCACCGACACCGAGCCGGTGACGACCGCCCAGCCGATGACCGGAGGCAGCGCGCCGGCAGCGCCGCCGATGACGATGTTCTGCGGCGTCAAACGCTTCAGCCACATGGTGTAGATCACGACGTAGAAGAAGATCGTCAAGGCAAGGAGGGCCGCGGCGAGCAGGTTGGCGGCGAGGCCGAGGAAGGTGACGGAGCCGACGGCCAACACCAGGCCGAAACCGAGGGCATCGCCCGGTGCAAGGCGGCCGGCGGGAACCGGCCGCATAGCGGTGCGGCGCATGAGGCGATCGATATCGGCGTCGAACCACATATTGAGGGCACCGGCGGCCCCTGCCCCGACCGCGATGGCGAGAAGCGACGCGGCGCCGATGACGAAGTTGACGTGGCCGGGCGCGATCGCCATGCCGACGAACGCGGTGAAAACGACGAGCGACATCACCCGCGGCTTCAGCAACGCGATATAGTCGCCGACGCCCCCGCCGGTTTCGGCGAGGACGCGGTCAGCCTTTTCTATGTCAGCGTAAGCCATGTTTTACCAACTCACCGTCCGCTACTTTATTCGCGGCAAGGTTTCCCACTGGTGGAACGGCGGCGGCGACGGCAGCATCCACTCCAGCGTCGTGGCGCCCGCGCCCCATGGATTGGCAGCGGCGATGCGCTTCTTCGCGAAGGCGTCGTACATCGCGTAGAGGAAAATGAAGACGCCGACGGCGGAGATGTAGGAGCCGACGGACGACACGAAGTTCCAGCCGGCGTACGCGTCGGGGTAATCGACGTAGCGGCGCGGCATGCCGGCAAGGCCGAGGAAATGCTGCGGGAAGAACACGAGGTTGACGCCGATGAACGTCACCCAGAAGTGCAGCTTGCCGAGCGTCTCGTTGTACATGTAGCCGCTCATCTTGGGGAACCAGTAGTACCAGCCGCCGAAGATCGTGAAGACGGCGCCCAGCGACAGCACGTAGTGGAAGTGGGCGACGACGAAATACGTGTCGTGGAGGACGTAGTCGAGGCCGGCGTTGGCGAGCTGGACGCCGGTGACGCCGCCGACGGTGAACAGGAAGATGAAGCCGACCGCCCAGAGCATCGGCGTCTTGAAGTCGATCGAGCCACCCCACATGGTGGCGATCCACGAGAAAATCTTCACGCCGGTGGGCACCGCGATGACCATCGTGGCGGTGACGAAATAGGCCTGCGTGTTGAGCGACAGGCCGACGGTGTACATGTGGTGCGCCCACACGACGAAGCCGATGAAGCCGATGGCGACCATGGCGTAGGCCATGCCCATGTAGCCGAACACGGGCTTCTTGGAGAAGGTCGAGATGATCTGGCTGACCATGCCGAAGCCCGGCAGAATCAGGATGTAGACCTCGGGATGACCGAAGAACCAGAACAGGTGCTGGAACAGTACCGGGTCGCCGCCCTCGTCCGCCTTAAAGAACGACGTGCCGAAATTGCGGTCGGTGAGAAGCATGGTAATGGCACCGGCAAGAACCGGCATAGCCAGCAGCAGCAGGAACGTCGTCACCAGTATCGACCAGACGAACAGCGGCATTTTGTGCAGCGTCATGCCGGGCGCGCGCATGTTGAAAATGGTGGTGATGAAGTTGATGGCACCGAGGATCGACGAAGCGCCGGAGAGGTGAAGCGCGAGAATGGCGAAATCCATCGCCGGGCCGGGCTGGCCAGTGGTCGATAGCGGCGGGTAGATCGTCCAGCCACCGCCGACGCCGTGCGAACCGGGCGCGCTCGGCATGAACAGCGAGATCAGCAAGAGAGCAATCGCCGGCGGCAGCAGCCAGAACGACACGTTGTTCATGCGCGGGAAGGCCATGTCCGGCGCGCCGATCATGATCGGCACGAACCAGTTGCCGAAACCGCCGATCATCGCCGGCATGACCATGAAGAAGATCATGATCAGGCCATGGGCCGTGGTGAAGACGTTGAAGAGCTCTGGATCGCCGAAAATCTGGAGACCCGGCGACTGCAGCTCCATGCGCATGCCGACCGAGAGCGTGCCGCCGATGATGCCGGAGATGATCGCGAAGACAAGGTACATCGTGCCGATGTCCTTGTGGTTCGTCGAATAGACCCAACGCCGCCAGCCGGTCGGGTGACCGTGTTCCGCAGCGTGCGCGCCGTAACCTGCGCTTGCCATCAACGTCTCCTTCGGTCGATCCGGCCGGTCGTTGCCGGCGGACCTATTCCTATTTCACTGCGCCGGCGACCTGCACGCCGGGTTCCGGCGTCGCAGTTTCGGCCAACGATTTGTATGCGCCCTTGAGATCGGTCGCGGCCGTCGTCGCCCATGCGGCAAATTTCTCGGGCGAAACCGCGCGTATCACGATCGGCATGAAGGCGTGGCCGTGCAGATCGTTCTCGTTCTCCGGTTTTGCCTGCCCGCAAAGTTCAGAGCACTGACCGTAGTAGACCCCCTCTCGATCGACGCGGAACCAAGTCTGGTTGAGACGGCCGGGGATGGCGTCGATCTTGATGCCGAACGATGGCATGGCGAAGGCATGGATGACGTCGTTGCCGATCACCTGCATGCGAATGACGACGCCTACCGGCACGATCATCTCGTTATCGACGGCGAGCAGCCGCGGCTGCGCGACCGGATCGACGCGCTGGTCGTTCTGCAGCATCAGCGAGTCGAACGAGAGATCGCCGTTGTCGGGATAGTCGTAGCTCCAGTACCACTGGTTGCCGGTCGCCTTGATCGTGAGCGGCTTGTCCTTCTCCGGATCGTAGCCGACGATCGCGCGGGCGGGGTCGTGCTCGGCGAAGAGAAGGGCAAAGGACGGCACTGCGATGCCGACGAGTATGAGGATCGGAACGACCGTCCACACTACCTCGATCAGCGTGTTGTGGGTTGTGCGCGAGGGAACCGGATTGGCGCGCGAATTGAATCGCACGACGCAATAGAGCAGCAGACCAAGGACGAAGAGGACGATCACGGTGACGACGATCATCAGACCGTCGTTGAAGCGGTGGACCATCTCCATGATCGGCGTTGCCGCCGGCTGGAGGCCTACCTGCCACGGTTCGGGCTGACTGGCGCCGGCCATGCCGACAAGGCCCAGCATGGCAAACCCGAGTGTGGCCGCCCCGGCAAGAACCGACCGCATACCTGCCTTCGTCACCATTCCGCTCCTCTTCCGGCCGCCGGCGATTCGGGCGAGGCCGAACAAATCCCGTCGGCATTATAAGGGTTTGTGGCCCTGCCGACAGGCTCGCGTCGCGGTCTTTGGAACCGTGCCAGAGAGAAACCACAAGCAGTTTTGAGCCGCAACGGGCTAAGGGTGCATTCTATGCGGCAAATCGCGCGGTTTCGCGGTTGTCATCGCGTTTCACCGCGCTGCGATCCGATCTAGGCGATTTCCCCCGATGGTGCGGAATGTTGCAGGATGGGGTATTGGGCGTTGGGCGATTCGGCAGTATTCCCATACCCCCGATCAAAGGCTGAGTGACCAGCGCCAGAATGTACGACGACGAACCCCCAAGACGACGCCGGTCCATCGTTCCGATTCTGGCGATTGTCGCCGCGGTCCTGGCGATCGCGGTAGGCATCGCCGTCGTGCTCTTCGCGCTCGGCTATTTCGACCGCACGCCTTCGTCGACAGCCACGCAAGTCTCCACCGACGCCACGCGGCAAACCGAGGCGCAGACGCTTTCCACCGATCAGCCGCTATCTGAAACCGACGTTCCGAAGGCGGTCGTCTCGGTGGCGCCGCCGAGCCAAGGGGAACCCCCCGTTCGCTCGACCCACGGCGACTGGCAGGTGCGTTGCGACACGCCCGCGGGCGCGCAGGCCGAGCAATGCGTGCTCATGCAATTCGTCACCGCTGAGGACCGCGACAACGTCGGTCTGACGGTGATCATCCTGAAGACCGCCGACAAGAAAGCGCGGATCATGCGCATTCTGGCGCCGCTCGGCGTGTTGCTGCCCTCCGGCCTCGGCCTCAAGATCGACAACGCCGACATGGGCCGGGCGGGCTTCGTGCGCTGCCTGCCGAACGGCTGCGTTGCGGAAGTCATCCTGGAAGACAAACTGCTGACCGGGCTAAAGAGCGGGCAGACCGCGACCTTCATCATCTTCCAGACGCCCGAGGAAGGGATCGGCATCCCGATCTCGCTGAACGGTTTCGGCCCGGGGTACGACGCGCTGCCTTAGCGTTCCCAAAATTAGGCGCGCGAGCGGCATAGGTAAATCACCGGCCTCACTGACTTTCGTTGCCTGCGTGTACTGGGTCCCCGCCTTCGCGGGGACGACAGCTGCGGATTGCGCGTGACCAGCGGCGGCATCCCCCTCCTTGTCATGCCCGCGAAGGCGGGCATCCAGTATCCACCGACGTCGGCAACTTGCAACGCCCTGCGTTTACTGGGTCCCCGCTTTCGCGGGGATGACACTGAGAGTTATGCTGAGCCGTGGCGCAGGAACTTCAATACTACGTCTACATCCTCGCCTCGCGGATTGGCGGGACGCTCTACATTGGGGTGACCAATGATCTCGTCCGCCGAGTGCATGAACATCAGACTAAGGTCGTGAAGGGCTTCACAAGCCGCTACGGGGTCACGCGTCTCGTCTATTTCGAGATATTCGGCGACGTTGAACAGGCAATCCTGCACGAGAAGCGGTTGAAGAAATGGGAGCGCGCCTGGAAGGTCAGGCTGATTGAGGAAAAGAACCCGCAATGGGTTGATCTCTATCCTTCCATTGCTGCGCTGTAGGTCTGACCTCACGTAGCGCCATCACCACTCGTGTTTCTGCTGTCAGCGGGTACTGGGTCCCCGCCTTCGCGGGGATGACAAGTAAGGGCGCGGTTGCGATCCACCTTTTGCCGCCCTATCTCTGGGCGACGTCCTCGCCATTTGAGCAGCACCCATGACCGAACATTCCATTCTCGAACGCGTCGGCATCGAGCCGGAGAAGGCCCGCAAGATGGTCGCCGACGCCCTGGAAGGCGCGGACGACGGCGAGCTCTATCTCGAATTTTCGCAGTCGGAGAGCCTGCTCTTCGACAACGGGCGGCTGAAATCGGCGAGCTTCGACACCAATCAGGGCTTCGGCCTCCGAGCGGTCGCCGGCGAAGCGGCTGGCTACGCCCACTCCGGCGAAATCTCCGAACCCTCCATCAAGCGGGCGGCCGACGCCGTGCAGGCGGTGAAGGCCGGGCACAAGGGGATCTACGCCGAGCCGCCGCGCGGCACCAACGCCGCGCTCTACAGCGATGAGAATCCACTCGGCAAACCGACGTTCGCCGAGAAGGTGAAGTTGCTCGAAACCATCGACGCCGCCGCGCGGAAGAAAGACGATCGCGTGCGCCAGGTGACGGCGTCGATCGGCGGCTCTTTCGAAGAGATCGAGATTCTGCGCGCCGACGGTACGCGCGTGCGCGACGTGCGGCCGATGGTGCGGCTCAACGTTTCCGTCGTCGTCGGCGAAGGCGACAAGCAGGAGACCGGCTCCTACGGCATCGGCGGGCGCGAAGACTTCGCCCGTTTCGTCACCGAGGACATGTGGCAATTCACGATCGACGAGGCGGTACGTCAAGCGCTCGTCAATCTCTCCGCTGTGCCGGCGCCGGCGGGCACCTTCGACGTGGTGCTCGGCCCCGGCTGGCCGGGCATCCTTCTCCATGAAGCCGTGGGGCATGGGCTCGAGGGCGACTTCAACCGCAAGGGCGAGAGCGCATTCGCCGGGCTTATGGGCAAGCGCGTCGCCTCCCCCGGCGTCACCGTCATCGACGACGGCACGATCGCCAATCGGCGCGGCTCGCTCACCGTCGATGACGAGGGCACGCCGACGCAGACAACGACGCTGATCGAGGACGGCATTCTCGTCGGGTACATGCAGGACCGGCAGAACGCGCGGCTGATGGGCATGAAGCCGACCGGCAACGGGCGGCGTCAATCCTATGCGCACATTCCGATGCCGCGGATGACCAATACGATCATGCTTTCCGGCAAGGACGACCCGGCGGAGATTTTGAAGTCGGTAAAGAGCGGCATCTACGCCGTCTCTTTCGGCGGCGGGCAGGTCGACATCACGTCGGGCAAGTTCGTGTTCTCGTGCACCGAGGCCTACAAGATCGAGAATGGCAAGATCGGCCCGGCGATCAAGGGCGCGATGCTGATCGGCAACGGACCGGACGCGCTCACCCGCGTCAAGATGATCGGCAACGACATGAAGCTCGACCCGGGCATCGGCACCTGCGGCAAAAACGGGCAAGGCGTGCCGGTCGGCGTCGGTCAGCCGACGCTCCGTATCGACCAGATCACGGTCGGCGGGACGGCGACTTAGATCCCTCAGTACGGACCGCCTCTCCCGGAGGGAGAGGGCATCGGCTCTTGTGAGCAGAGCGAACTAGAGACGAAGGGTGAGGGACTACGGTCTGACACCGACGGGTCCGTAACCCCTCACCCTTTTCGCCTAATTCGCTCCGCTCATAAGGCTTAAAGCCCTCTCCCTCCGGGAGAGGAGGCCCTCCGGGGTGGGCGGCGGGCACAAAAATCCAGTTCCGGAATCCATCTTGCATGAATTCATCCGCGCCCCGACTGTGGGCGCGGACAGGACGCGGGGAATTCATGGCGATTGAGGCGCAGGGTTCGGATCTTCTGAGTGCGGTGGCGCTGCTCGGTGCGGCTGTCATCGCCGTGCCGGTGTTCAAGCGCATCGGCTTAGGTTCCGTCGTCGGATACCTCGTCGCCGGGGTCGCGATCGGACCGTTCGGGTTCAAGCTATTCCGCGATCCGGAGTCGGTGCTTTCGGTCGCCGAGTTCGGCGTCGTGCTGCTTCTCTTCGTCATTGGGCTGGAGCTGAAGCCCTCGCGCCTCTGGGGGCTACGGCGTGACATATTCGGGCTTGGCGCGGCGCAGGTGATCGTGTGCGGCGCGTTGCTGCTCGCGGCGGCGATGCTCGCCGGAGGAACGCCGGCAATAGCTTTTGTCGCAGCGGCGGGGCTCGCCATGTCGTCAACGGCGATCGTGATGCAACTGCTGGAGGAACGCGGCGAGACCACCGAGCCGCACGGGCAGAAGACACTCTCGATCCTGCTTTTCCAGGATCTCGCCATCGTGCCGCTGCTCGCCATCGTCGCGGTGCTGGCGCCGGTCAAGGAAGACACAGCGTCGAACCTGCCGAGAATTGCCCTCGCTGTTGCGGCCATCGTCGGCGTGGTCGCGGTCGGGCGCTATCTGCTGAATCCGGTATTCCGCATTCTCGCCGATGCGCGGGCGCGCGAAATCCAGACGGCGGCGGCGCTGCTCGTGGTGCTCGGTGCTGCCCTCGCTATGCAGGCCGGCGGGCTGTCAATGGCGATGGGTGCGTTCATCGCCGGCGTGATCCTCTCGGAGTCAACGTTCCGTCATCAGCTCGAAGCCGACATCGAGCCGTTCCGCGGACTACTGCTCGGCCTCTTCTTCCTCGGCGTCGGCATGTCGATCGACCTGACGCTGATCGCGCGCAACTGGGCGCTCATCCTCGCGGCGGTCGCCGTGTTCATGGCGATCAAGATCGTTGGTATCTACGGCGTGGCGCGGCTCTTTCGGGTCAAGCATCCGGACTCGCTCAGGCTGGCGCTTTTGCTGGCGCAAGGCGGCGAGTTCGCCTTCGTCATTTTCTCGACGGCGCGGGGCGTCGGGCTGCTCGACGCGGAGACGGCCGCGCTGCTGACGGCGGCCGTCATCCTCTCCATGGCGTTGACGCCATTGGCGCCGATCATCCTGACGCGCCTCCTGCCAAAACCGCCGCCATCGCTCGACGGCATCGATGTCGCCGATGGGCTGACCGGCACGGCTCTCGTCATCGGCTTCGGCCGCTTCGGGCAGGTGGCGAGCCAGGCGCTCCTGTCGCGCGGCATCGACGTGTCGATCATCGACTTCGACACGGAGATGATCCAGGCGGCGGCGCGCTTCGGGTTCAAGATCTACTACGGCGACGGGACGCGCCTCGACGTGCTGCGCGCGGCCGGCGCCGGCAGCGCCAAGATCGTGGCGGTGTGCGTCGACGACCGGACGGCGGCCGACAAGATCGTTTCGATCGTCAAGGCGGAGTTCCCGCTCGCCGGCGTGCTGGTGCGGTCGTACGATCGGGGCCACACACTCGATCTCATCGCCGCCGGCGTCGACTATGAAATCCGCGAGACGTTCGAATCGGCGATGAAGTTCGGCGAGGCAGCCCTTATCGCGCTCGGTGTGCCGGCCGAGGAAGCAGCCCAGACGATCGATGGCGTGCGCGAACGCGACGCGGAGCGGCTGCAGCTGCAGATCAGCGGAGGGCTGCAGGCCGGCCGCGACCTTTTCAAGCCGCAGCCGGTCCCGCTGACCAAGCCAAGGCGCGAGGCGCGGCCGCTGACGGAAGAGACGGCGGTGGTCGCCGAAGGCAACCTCGACGTTGACGAGACGACGCCGGACTAGCCTGCCGGCTTCGTCTGAACCGACGCGACATACCCCCACCCGAAATCGCTGCGCGATTTCGACCTCCCCGCAAGGGGGGAGGTTCAACGTGCAGCTCAGGGGTTGAGGCGCGTCTTTTCCCAGCGGTCGCCGACGCGGCGGAAGACGACGCGGTCGTGCAGGCGGAAGGCACCTTCCTGCCAGAACTCGATCTCGACCGGAGCGAGGCGGAAGCCCGACCAGTACGGCGGACGAGGCACCGCGTCCGGATATTTCGCTGCGTAGTCGGCGGCGGTTTTCTCAAGCGCGGCGCGCGATTCCAGCGGGCGCGACTGACTGCTCGCCCACGCGCCGATCTGGCTACCGCGCGAGCGGGTGGCGAAATACGCGTCGGCCTCGGCGGCCGTGACCTCGGTCACCGACCCCCTCACCCGCACCTGGCGGCGGAGGCTTTTCCAGTGAAACAGACCCGCGGCTTTCGCGCGGGCAATCAGCTCGCGGCCCTTGGCGCTTTCGAAATTCGTGAAGAAAACGAAGCCACTAGCGTCGTGACCCTTCAGCAGAACCATGCGGACATTGGGCATGCCGTCGCCGTCCACGGTGGCAAGCGCCATCGCGTTCGGATCGTTTGGTTCGGCCGCCTCCGCCTCGCCAAGCCACTCGGCGAAAAGCGAATTTGGATCCACTGTTGCGGTGAAGTCACGGTTCATTAACGATTCTTTCGCATTCTCCGGCGCTAGGGGCGATGTGGAGTTGGTCATGACCGGGCGCGCGCACTCATATATCGGCGAAGACACTCGCCGCCAATCATCCAACATCATTCGCGGCTTTGCTCTAACCCTCGTTGTGCTTTCCTTGGGCGGCTGCGCGGGGCTCGGGCTCCCCTTCGGCGAGCCCGGCAGCGCGGGCCGATTGGCGGCAAAAGGCGACACCGCCAAACCGATCCTCGCCAGCGCCGCGGTCACCGACCAGGTCGATCCGTCGGACTGGGAAACCGTGCGGCGGACCGCGGAAGGCGCCCCGCTGGAGGCCAGTCGCCTCGACTGGATCAACCCGGAAACCGGCTCAAGCGGGCGGCTTGCTATCGCCGCCGCGGTCACCGACGCAGACAGCGTCGTCTGCCGTTCATTCGCGACAACCGTTAACGATGTGCGGGGCATCCGCCGCTACCGGGGCGAAGCCTGCGTCCGCAGCGACGGACGCTCGCAGCTCCGCGGCGTGATCGCCGACGACGCGACGCTGTCGTAGCGGCTGGTCCCGGCTGGAACTCGCCGGGCGAACACCCATATTGCAGGCTTCCCGGCCGATACCTGCGGCCGTCGCGACCTGCTACCCTTGGACCCATGCGCGATCCCTACGAAGTGCTCGGCGTCAGCCGGACGGCAAGCGAAGGCGACATCAAGTCCGCCTTCCGCAAGCTCGCCAAGAAGCACCACCCCGACACCAACACCGCCGACCCGAAGGCAAAGGAACGCTTCAACGAAGCGAACGCCGCCTACGAAATCGTCGGCGACAAGGCGAAGCGGAAGCAATTCGACAAGGGCGAGATCGGCGCGGACGGCAAGCCGCGCTTTCAGGGTGGCTTCGGCCCGGGGTTCGAAGGGTTCGGACAGAGGACCCAACGTCCGGGACCGGGCGACGCAAGCGCGCGCTCGTTCCGCTGGCAGAGCGGTGGCGCAGCGGCAGACGGCGATCCGTTCTCGGCCGACGATATTCTGAGCGACATTCTCGGCGGGTTCGGACGGCAGCGCCAGCGCACCCACGTTCAGCGCGGCGAGGATGTGACCGCCTCGGTCGCGGTGACTCTTGAGCAGCTTGTCCGAGGCGAGAAGGTGCGAGTCGACCTGCCCACCGGACGTACGGTCGAGGTGGCGATACCGCCAGGCACGCGGGCCGGGCAAACGATCAGGCTGAAGGGACAAGGCAAGCCCGGCGCCAGCGGTGGACAGGCGGGCGACGCCATGGTGACGGTCGAGTTCGTCCCGCACCCGGACTTCCGCGTCGATGGCGACACGCTCCGCCGCGACGTGGCGATCACACTGGACGAAGCGATACTCGGCGCCAAGGTGCGCGTGCCGACGCTCGACGGGCCAGTGACCCTTTCCGTGCCACCGAACTCCAGCGGCGGCCGTGCGCTTCGTCTCAAGGGCAAGGGCCTGCCGCGGGCCGGCGGCGGTCGCGGCGACATGCTCGTCAATCTCCGCATCGTGCTGCCGGAAGGCGGCGACCCGGAACTTGAGGCGCTGATGACGAAATGGCGCGCAGGCGGCCGCTACCGGGCGCGCGATGAGGAGACGGAGGGCTAGGCCCACGGCGCAGCAGGGTTCGCCTTGCGGAAGTAGAAACTCGGTGGCCGACGAACCTAAGACCAGACTGGAAGTGGAAGAGGTAGGGCGCCTCTATTGCCGCCTGATGGAAGAAATCTTGGTGAGGGACGAACTCGTGCAGTCCGCGCTGCAAGGTAATCTTCCCGCGACGCCTGCGATGGAAAACGTGTCCGGCGTGGGAGCCACCGTCACCGCTGAGTTCTGCTATCTCCAACTCCGGATGATCTGCGAGACCATTGCCGTAGCCTGTCTCGCTGCACACGGCGATATTGACGCCGCCCGAGCCAGCCGCGTCGTCAAGAAGCGCGAGGCAGATTGGATCGTCAACGCCCTTGCCGCCTTGCATCCGGACTTCTACCCAAAGCCGAGCAAACAGGTCTTGAACGATAGTGGGCGTCCTGTCGAACTCGTGTCAACAGTCGGCGACTTCCTGTCCAAAGAGAAACTAGCTGAACTTTATCGCGAGGCCGGTGGATTTCTCCACAGAGGCTCGTTCAGGGAAGTGGCTCAAGGCCGACGGCCGGAGCCAGATTTTTCTCGGGTGAAGCGCTGAACCGATCTCATATGGGCGTTGCTTGAGCACCATCAGATCCGGCTATTTGATCCAGAACTACAGATTGTTGTTTTGATGAAAGACAAGGTCAACCACCGTGCCCAATTTTCCTTCTGGAAACGCGGAGCCGATGGTCGTTTCTATTTTCAGCGAGCCGCGCGCGCAACCTAGCGATCCATTTGTGCGCTTCGCGTTACCTGCCTCACCCACCACGCTTCGCGTGGTCCCCGTCCCCGTTCCGGAGAGCGATCAGCGCGGCGCGGCGGCGCGGCGAAGGCGATCGTTGATTGCTTCGCCGAGGCCTTCCTCGGGGATCGGCGCGACGGCGATGACCTTCGCCTTGACATCGAGGTTGCGGAGCGCTGCGAAGAAGCCCGCGGCGGCTTCGGCGAGATCTCCGGACTTGCTTAGATTGACAATGGCGACAGCGTTGCTTGCGCCAGTCAGCACTGTGCTACCGAATGCAAGCAGCCCCTCCCCCGGCGCAACCGATATGGCGTTGAGACGCAACGCGGCGGCCGGGGCGTAGTGCGATGCGAGCATGCCGGGAGCGTGTGGCGCCGTCGGGTCGACGGTCGGGGCGGCGAGTGGCGCGCTGAGCACCGCCTCTATTGCGATGCGGTTGATGCCACCGGAGCGCAACAGCGTCGGACAGCCGCCGTCGAATCCGACGATGGTCGACTCCAGCCCGATGGGCGTGGCACCCGCATCGAGGATGACGGAAACCGCGTCGCCGAGGTCAGCGGCCACGTGTGCCGCAGTGGTGGCGCTGACGTGGCCGGAACGATTGGCACTCGGCGCCGCCAGTGGACCGGCGAAAGCCACCAACAATGCGCGAGCGACGGGGTGGGCGGGAACGCGAATTGCGACAGTCGCGAGTCCGGCGAGAGCCAGATCGGCAACAGGGGCGTTCTGCCGCCTCGGCAGAACGAGGGTCAACGGCCCCGGCCAGAAAACTTCGGCAAGGCGCTCGGCCTCGGGCGTGAAAACGCCGATCTCGCGAGCGAGGGTGACCGAGGCGACGTGGATAATGAGCGGATTGAAGCGTGGCCTGCCCTTGGCGAGGAAGATGGCACCAACGGCCTTTGCATTTCCGGCGTCGGCGGCGAGGCCGTAGACCGTCTCCGTCGGCATGGCGACCAGGCCGCCTGCTCGCAAAGCGTCGACCGCCGCGGGAATCGCCCGGAAATCGGTGGCGCTCATGATGTGGGATGGCGGGGTGGTCATTGGCGGGCAGATCGCGCCCGGACCTTGCCCGCGTCAAGCCAGCACCGCAGGGGTAGTGAACGCCGCCCTACGCCGGTCGCCGACCATATGGTTGTCATTTCAGGGGCATAGGGCTTACGAAAGGCGCCGAGACGAATTTCTCCGGACAAACCGGAGGGTTTCCGACCAAGGTGCGGCACAAAGGGCAACCGGGCTTGTCAGACCCGGAAGGGGAGACGTGCGGGAATGATCGGCCACCTCATCAACGACGTGGCGAACGGGGTACAGGTTATCCGCTTCGACCGGATCGAAGCGGAAAACGCGTTGACCTCAGCCATGTGCGAGTCGGCGGCGGACGCAATCGCCTTTGGCGAAAGCTCGTCCCGGGTGCGCGCGATCCTCATCACCGGCGGCCCGGGCATCTTCACCGCCGGCCTCGATGCCAACGAGCTCCGCACCTTCGCCGAAGAAGGTGCGATGGGGGGCAGCGTGATCCGCCTTGCCAAAACTCTGGCGACGATCGACAAGCCAGTGGTGGCGGCGGTCGACGGGCCGGTGTTCGGCTTCGGAACAACGCTTCTTTTCCTGTGCGACTACGTGGTTGCCAGTGAATGGGCGAGCTTTGCCGCGCCGTTCGTCGACATCGGGCTCGCGCCAGACGCCGGGGCGAGTCTGCTGGCGCCGCGCATGCTGGGCTATCATCGCGCCTTCGGACTCATGGTCATGGGCGACCACCTCGACGCGCGCCAGGCGCAGCAGGCCGGGTTCGTCAACCGCGTGGTGCCGCCGGAAGACGTAGACAGGGCGGGCCAACAGGCCGCCAAGGCGATCGCCGCCAAGCCGCCAGAAGCAGTGCGCATGATGCGGCGGCTGATGCGCGGCGAGCGGCGCGAGGTGGTCCAGCGGATCGATCAGGAGGTGATCGGCTTCACCGAACTCCTGAAATCGCCGGCGGCGCGCGACGCTTTGACGGCCTATCTCAATCGGAAGCGCTGACGTACCATTCGATTTGAGCCTGCGGCGGCGGGCAACGAGGCAAAATTTCTTGGCCACTCTTCTCGTTCAGGATCCGGTGTTTCTGAAGCATCTCGTGCCGACGGGACACCCCGAGCGGCCGGAGCGTCTGACGGCGATCGACGAGGCGCTCGCCGGAAAGCAATTCGCCGGGCTGGTGCGGGCGACGGCACCTTTTGCCGACATGGGCTGCGTCGCCCTCGCCCATACCAACGCGTACATCGACGAGCTCCGTGCGGAAGTGCCCGCCGACGGGATCATGCAGATCGAGGCGGACACCTACCTCTCACCGGCCAGCCTCGCGGTCGCGCTGCACGCGGTCGGCGGGGCCTGTCTTGCCGTCGACGACGTGATGCGCGGCACCGCCGCCAACGCCTTCGCCGCGGCGCGGCCACCGGGGCACCACTCGGAGAGCGATCGACCGATGGGCTTCTGCCTTTTCAACAATGCGGCAATCGCCGCTCGTCACGCGCAAAAAGCTCACGGGGCGACGCGAGTCGCGATTATCGACTGGGACGTGCATCACGGCAACGGCACGCAGGCGATCGTCTGGTCCGACCCCTCGATCCTCTATGCCTCGACCCACCAGATGCCGCTCTACCCGGGGACTGGCGCCGCGTCCGAGACCGGCGCCGGCAACGTCTTCAACGCACCGCTTGCGGAGGGCGACGAGGGCGACGAATTCCGGGAAGCGATGACGGCGCGGGTATTGCCGGCCATCGAGAAATTCGCGCCAGACCTCATCATAATTTCCGCCGGGTTCGACGCCCACTGGCGCGACCCCCTTGCCGGCGTCAACCTCAAGGAAGAGGATTTTGCCTGGGCGACGGAAGCGGTGATGGAGATCGCCGACCGCCACTGTGGCGGGCGCATCGTCAGCCTGCTCGAAGGCGGCTATGATCTGACCGGGCTTGCGGACTCGGTGGCCGCCCACGTAGCAACATTGATGAAAGCCTGAGTGCAGGGACCTATCGATGGCTGAAGCGAAACCTGTCGCGGTGGAAGAACTGAGCTTCGAGAAGGCGCTCGCCGAGCTTGAAGCGATCGTCGGGCAGCTCGAACGCGGCGACGTGCCGCTGGCCGAATCGATCACCATCTACGAGCGGGGCGAGGCGCTGAAAAACCGCTGCGCGGCGCTGCTGAAGGAAGCCGAAGCGCGGGTCGAGAAGATCAGACTCTCCCCCGCCGGCAAGCCGCTAGGGATCGAGCCGCTCGACGTGGAGTAGGCCTTCCGAATTGGCTGACTCCGCCTATATCTTCGGCGGCCACCTGGAGGCCTTGCCATGCGCCGTCTGCCCCTCCCCGACCCCCTGCTCGGCGAAGTCGCCGCCGCCGAAGCCATCGAGACGATCATCGTCCCGCGCCTCCGCGATGTCGGCGCGTTCACGGTGCGGCGCGCCTTGCCGGCGTCGCAGCGGCAGATGGTCGGGCCGTTCATCTTTCTCGATCACGTCGGGCCCGGTGAAGTCATCTCGTCAGAGAAGTTCGACGTGCGGCCGCACCCGCATATCGGGCTCGCCACCGTCACTTACCTTATCGAGGGCGCGATCGTGCATCGCGACTCGGTCGGCAGCGTGCAGCCGATCCAGCCTGGCGACGTCAACTGGATGACGGCGGGCAAGGGTATCGCCCATTCGGAGCGGGGGCCGGAGGACCTGCGCGGCAAGCAGATCAAGGTGCACGGTTTCCAGACCTGGGTGGCGCTGCCGAAACCTTCCGAGGAAGCGTCGCCGACGTTCTTCCACCACGGCAAGGCGGACCTGCCCATGATCACCGGCGATGGCGCGACGGTGCGCCTCGCCGTCGGTTCGCTCTATGGCGCACGGGCGCCAGTGGCGACGTTCAGCGAGATGTTCTTCGCCGACGTGACACTGGAGGGCGGCGCACGTATTCCGCTCGACGCCAGCCACGAGGAACGGGCGGCGTATCTCGCGGAAGGGACGGTCGAGATCGGCGGCGATACTTTCGAGCCCGGCCGGCTCGTCGTGTTCAAGCCGGGCGAGGGCATGACCATCGCGGCGAAGACGCCGGCGCGGCTGATCCTGCTCGGCGGCGAGCCGATGGACGGACCGCGCCACATCTGGTGGAACTTCGTGTCGTCATCGAAGGAGCGCATCGACGCAGCCAAGGCCGACTGGCAGGCCGGGCGGTTCGACAAGGTGTTCGGCGACGAAAAGGACTTCATTCCACTGCCGGACTAAGCCGTCACATTGCGCCCGTATTCTCGCCGTGTAAGGGTAACGTTGGCTCCTTTCCAGCGGATTCTCTGACTTTGACAGGCGATTTCGCGACTCCCCTCCTCGACCGGATCACCGCGCCGGAAGACCTTCGGCGCTTGCCGGAATCCGACCTGAAACAGGTGGCGGACGAACTACGACGGGAGACAATCTCGGCGGTTTCGGTCACGGGCGGCCATCTCGGCGCGGGCCTCGGCGTGGTCGAGCTGACGGTGGCGCTCCACTACGTTTTCGACACACCGCGCGACCGGCTCATCTGGGATGTCGGCCATCAGGCCTACCCGCACAAGATCCTGACGGGGCGGCGCGACCGCATACGGACGCTCCGCGCGCCGGGCGGCCTCTCCGGCTTCACGCGGCGGGCGGAAAGCGAATACGACCCGTTCGGCGCGGCGCACGCGTCGACATCGATCTCGGCGGCGCTCGGCATGGCGGTCGCGCGGGACCTCAATGGGGCAGAAAACAACGTCATCGCCGTTATCGGCGACGGCGCCATGTCGGCGGGCATGGCCTACGAGGCGATGAACAACGCCGGCCACCTGAAATCGAGGCTGATCGTCATCCTCAACGACAACGACATGTCGATCGCGCCGCCGGTCGGCGCCATGTCGGCGTATCTCGCCAAACTCGTTTCGGGCCGCACCTATCGGACGTTCCGCCAGTTCGCCAAGCGGCTGGCGAACCGGCTGCCGCGATTCTTCCGCGACAAGGCGAAACTCACCGAGGAATTCGCCCGGAGTTACTGGACCGGCGGGACGATGTTCGAGGAACTCGGCTTCTATTACGTCGGGCCGCTCGACGGGCACAATCTCGACCATCTGCTGCCGGTGCTGAAGAACGTGCGCGACACGCGGAACGGGCCGATCCTCGTCCACGTCGTGACCAAGAAGGGCAAGGGCTACGCGCCGGCGGAGGAATCCGACGACAAGTATCACGGCGTGGCGAAGTTCGATGTCGTCACCGGCAAGCAGGCGAAGAGCGCTACCAACGCGCCGTCGTACACGAAGGTGTTCGCGCAGAGCCTGATCAAGGAAGCGGAGAAAGACGACAAGATCGTCGCGATCACCGCCGCCATGCCCGCCGGGACGGGACTCGACCTTTTCGCCGAGCGTTTTCCGACGCGGACGTTTGACGTCGGCATCGCCGAGCAGCATGCGGTCACATTCGCGGCCGGGCTCGCCACCGAAGGCTACAAGCCGTTCGCGGCGATCTACTCGACCTTCCTGCAGCGCGCCTACGACCAGATCGTCCACGACGTGGCGATCCAGAGCTTGCCGGTGCGCTTTGCCATCGACCGCGCCGGGTTCGTCGGCGCCGACGGGCCGACACATGCCGGATCGTTCGACACGACCTACCTTGCCTGCTTGCCCGGCTTCGTGGTGATGGCGGCGGCGGATGAAGCCGAACTGGTCCACATGGTGGCGACGGCCGCAGCAATCGACGACCGGCCCTCGTCTTTCCGCTATCCGCGCGGCGATGGCGTCGGTGTCGACCTGCCGGAATTCGGTGTGCCGCTGGAAATCGGCCGCGGGCGCATGGTGCGCGAGGGCGGCAAGATCGCGATCCTGTCGTTCGGGACGCGGCTCGCGGACGCGCTGAAGGCGGCGGAGGAACTCGACACCTACGGGCTACCAACGACGGTCGCCGACGCGCGCTTCGCCAAGCCGCTCGACACCGATCTGATCGACCGGCTCGTGCGCAGCCACGAGGTGCTGATCACGGTCGAAGAAGGATCCGTCGGAGGTTTCGGTGCGCATGTACTCGCGCATCTTGCGCGGAGCGGCGCTCTCGACAAGGGAATCAAGGTACGCACACTCGCCATGCCCGACCGCTTCGTGGAACAGAACAAGCCGGAGGTGATGGTCGCCGCCGCCGGCCTCGATTCGGCGGGGATCGTTGGCGCCGTCTTTGCCGCGCTTGGCCGCAGCCAGACAAAACCCGCTTCGCGTCTCGCCTAGTTTCGTCCAAGGAACCCGGCCTCATCGTCCGGCGTTTTCATAAGAATGCAATCGACGCTTCGTCCCATCTTCTCGCTGCTCCTCGGCCTCTTCTTCCTGATCGTCGGCCACGGGTTGCAGCTCACGCTCATTCCGCTTCGGGCCGAGGCGGAGGGGTGGAGCAGTTTCGAAATCGGTGCGATTGGCTCGGCCTACTACATCGGCTTCGTGATTGGCTGCATCGGCGCGCCGTATCTCATTCGTCGTGCCGGGCACATCCGCGCCTTCACAGTGCTGACCGCGCTCATCACCGTGGCGATGATTGCGCATCCCCTCTGGGTCGCGTTCTGGCCATGGTTCCTCCTCCGCATACTTCTCGGCGGAAGCCTTGCCGGGCTCTACATGATCCTCGAAAGCTGGGTGAACGACCGCGCCTCGAACACCAACCGTGGTCTCGTGATGTCGGCCTACATCATGGTGAACTACGGCGCGCTGGCGGTCGGGCAGTTCATGGTGACGTTGGCATCGCCGCTCGCGTTCACGCTCTTTGCGGTCGCGGCGATGACAATGTCGATCGCGGCGATCCCGCTGGCGCTTACCCGACAGACGCAGCCCTCGCCGGTGGCGATCGTGCGCTTCCGCCCGATGCTGCTCTACCGTTCGTCGCCGGTAGGGCTCGTTGGCGCCAGCGTGGCGGGCATCGCCGGCGGAGCATTCTGGTCGCTCGGCGCGGTAGCTGCTGTCGGCGCAGGGCTTTCGATTCGCGACGCGGCGATTTTCATGGGCATAGCCACGGCGGCCGGGGCGATCGCCCAATGGCCGGTCGGGCGCGCCTCGGACCGCGTCGACCGGCGACTGGTACTGATCACCATTCTCCTGGCCGGGACTTTCTTCGGGCTGCTGCTGGCGTTCCTCCCGGTCAGCGGCACGGGATGGTTCCTGCTCGCCATCCTGTTCGGCGCATCGATCGCGCCGATGTATTCAGTCGCCGCCGCGCATGCCTACGACCACGCAGAGCCCGGCACCACCGTCGAAACGGCGGCGGGGCTTTTCGTCGCCAGCGCGTCGGGCTCGATCATCGGGCCGCTGATCGCGTCGACCGTCATGCAGCACTTCGGATCGGCGCGGCTGTTTCTTTTCACTGCGGTGGTGCATGCGGCGCTCGCGGTTTATGTAGTCACCAGAGTGCGGGCGCGAGCGGCGGTGGCGACGGCACTGAAAACGGGATTCGATATTGCGGCCTCGGCGCAGATGAGCGGCGGCGTGGCGCCTGAAACGCCACCGGAGGATGAGAAGGCGCGATGAAACTGCTAGCCATTCTCCGCGGATCCGACGGACGTTCTCTGGCCATCGCCCTTGCGTGCCTTCTCGTGGTCAGCTCCCTCATCGGTGGGGTGCAGGCCGGAGCGGCGGCTAACGCTGCGACGGGCGTACTTTGCACCCTCGGTGATGCGACGGGTGGCGAAGCGCCGCCAGCCGATCATCCCGAACCGTGCTGCATCGCGGGTTGCCTCTCGCCGGCGCCGATACTGGCGGCGACGCCAGCGGCCCTGTCCGCTCCGGCTGACAAGTCTGTTGATGTACTCCGGCCCTTGGCCGGGGCGATCTCTCCCGACGTGCCGCAACTCGTCCACGGGCCAAGAGGTCCACCGTCCCTCGCCTGAACCGACTCGCGATTCCCGGTCATGCGGTTGAGAGGACGATTCCCATGTCATTTCGCACATTCGCCGCAGCGTTCGTCGCCGCAATCCTTCTTTCCACTTCCGCTTTCGCCCATTCGGTGACAATCGGTTCACTGACGCTGACGGACCTGTGGACGCGGGCGACGCCGGCGGGCGCGCCGACGGCAGCAGGCTATCTCACCATCACCAACAACGGCGCTGAAGCCGACAAGCTGATCGCGGCGAGTTCGCCCGCGGCGGCGACCGGCACACTCCACGTCATGACTGTGAAGGATGGAGTCATGTCGATGCGCCCGGCCGAAGCCAGCATCGAGATTCCAGCAGGAGGAACCGTTA
Source organism: Hyphomicrobiales bacterium (assembly GCA_043741595.1). Lineage (GTDB taxonomy): Bacteria > Pseudomonadota > Alphaproteobacteria > Rhizobiales > Kaistiaceae > DASZQY01. The sequence continues at coordinate 20,327 of JAYTZZ010000098.1, forward strand.
CACTTGCCCCAGGCGGATTCCACATCATGTTCGTGACGTTGAAAGAGCCGCTGAAGGAAGGCGCCAAGCTGCCGGTGACCCTGACATTCGAGAAGGCCGGGACAATCGAGACGTTCATGCACATCAAGGCGATCGGTGCCGACAGGCCCGGCGACATGGGCGCGATGAAGCACGAAGGAGCGCAGTGACATGAAGGCGCTAAAAGCAATCCGCATTGTGGTGTGGGCGGCTGTCATCCTCCTGGGTGGAGCCATCATCTGGTCGGTTGTAGTGGACAAGCTGCCGAGCAGCGGGGGCGGCATCACCGCCGCCTCCATCGGCGGACCGTTCCAGCTCGTTGACCAGAGGGGCACGCCGGTGACCGAAGCGGCGCTGCAAGGGCACCCGTCGGCGCTCTTCTTCGGCTACACGTTCTGTCCCGACGTCTGTCCGACGACGCTGGCCGACATGACGATCTGGCTGAAGGACCTCGGCCCCGGCGGCGACAAGCTCAAGGCGTATTTCATCACCGTCGATCCTGAACGCGACACGCAAGCTGCGATGGCCTCGTATCTTGAGTCTTTCGATCCGCGCATCACCGGGCTCACCGGCCCGCGACCGGCGATCGACGCCATGCTCAAGGCGTACAGGGTCTATTCGCGAAAGGTCGAGGGAACCGACGGCGCCCCCTACACTATGGATCACACGGCCTCAGTCTATCTCCTTGACGATAAAGCGCAATTCGTTGGAACCGTCGATTATCAGGAGAAGCCGGAAACCGTGCTGGAGAAGTTGAAACGGCTGGTCGGTGCTTGACGCTTTCGCCGCGTGCTATCATTTCACGATGATGACGCTCGCGCCCAAGATCGGACTGTCGCTCGCCGCGCTCGCCGCCGTCGCCTTCGGGACGGCGCTGTGGGCGAAGTTCGGCGGGCTGGTCTACTTCGACACTCTGGCGGCGGCATTCATCGGCTGCTTCATCTGACGCCTGCCAGCGCGGCGCGACGCAGCCACACGCTCTCTATGGCAACCAAACGGCTTGGGGCAGAGCGTGGCTGAGACCGTGACGATCACCACGCTCGGTCACGGCGGGGACGGCATCGCCGAAAGCAACGGCGGGCGCGTGTTCGTCCCCTACACACTGCCGGGCGAGACGGTGGAGATCGAGCACCGAGGCGAACGCGGGACGCTGATGCGGGTCGTCACCGCAAGCGCGGATCGCATCGAGCCGCTGTGTCCGAACTTCCGGAAGTGCGGGACCTGCGCGCTGGAGCATATGGCGCCGCCGGCGTACCTGGCCTGGAAGCGCGAGCAGGTCATCGCGGCGTTCGCACAACGTGGGATCGAGGCGCCGGTCGAGGCGATCGTGCCGATCGCGCCGGGGACCCGAAGGCGGGCGGTGTTCTCGGCGATCCGGACTGCCAAGGGCACGGTGTTCGGTTTCCACGCGCGGCACTCCGATGAGGTCGTAGCGATCACCGAATGCCCGGTGCTGACGCCGGCCATCGTCGAGAAAATCCCTACATTCGCTGCGATCGCCAACATCGCGCTGAAGCGATGGAAGCCGGTGCGGGTGACGGTGCTCTCGGCCGACAATGGCTTCGACGTCGCCATGGCCGGCGCGGGCAAGCCCGACCGGCCGATGCTGGAGCGGCTCGGCGCTTTCGGTACGGACCTGTCGCTGGCGCGGGTAACGATCGACGGCGTGGAAGTCTTCCGCAGCCGCCAGCCTGAAATCACGGCGGGGCCTGCCGTGCTTTTCCCCACGCCCGGCGGCTTCGTGCAGGCGGCGAAGACGGCGGAAGCGGCTTTGGCGGAGGCGGTTATCACTCACGTGGGGGACGCCGGGCCAGTCGCCGATCTCTTTGCCGGCATCGGCACGTTCACTTTCCGCCTGGCGGCGAACGCGCCGGTGACGGCGGTCGAAGGCGATACGACGCTCGTCGGGGCGCTGGAGGCAGCGGCGCGCAAGGCGAACCATCTGAAGAAAGTGACCGCGCGGCGGCGCGATCTTTTCGCCAACCCGCTCTCGCCGCCGGAACTCGACCTGTTCGGAGCGGTGGTATTCGACCCGCCAGCGGCGGGCGCGAAAGCGCAAGCGGAGATGCTGGCGAAATCGAAGGTCGCCAGGATCGTCGCGGTGTCATGCAACCCGGCCACCCTCGCCCGCGATGCGCGCATCCTGATCGACGGCGGCTACCGGCTGGTGCGCGTTCTGCCGGTCGATCAGTTCCTGTTTTCAGCGGAAATCGAGGCGGTGGCGACCTTTGAACGATAGCTCCAATGTGCCACCATCGCCCGTGGAAACCAGCGGCGGCCCACCAACCAACACGACGAAATCCAAATTCAGCCACCGGGTGTGGCCGATCGTCGGTTTCATCCTCGCCGCGTTCTGCCTGTGGGCGCTTGTCCGCGAGCTGAGCTCAATTTCGTTCGCGGACATCGCGCGGAGTCTCAGCCGCGTTCCGGCCCTGCACTGGCTGGGCGCGGCCGGTGGAGCCGCCCTCGCCTACGCGGCGCTCGCCGGCTACGACCGCATCGCGCTCATTCACCTCGGCAAGAAAATATCGTGGCCGTTCATCGCGGTCGCCTCGTTCGTCGCCTATGCGCTGTCGCACAATATCGGCGCGGCGATCATTTCGGGCGCAGTGGTGCGCTACCGCATCTACAGCACCAAGGGGTTGTCGGCGGCCGAGGTCGGCGTGCTCGTCGCGATGTGCGCGTTCACGTTCATCATGGGGGTCGTCATTCTCGGCGGCATCCTGCTCTGCATCGAGCCGCAGCTTGCCCAACGCTATGTAGCGATTCCGGAATGGTTGGCGCGCCTCAGCGGGGTGGCGATGCTCGTGGGGGTCATCTGCTATGGCCTCGGCTCGCTGCTGCGGCTGAAGCCGCTCGTCATCCGCGGGTTCTCGATCTTCTACCCGAAGCCGGAAATCGTGATCCGCCAGTTCTTCATCGGGCCGATGGAGCTGCTGGGTGCGGCCGCGATCATCTATTTCTGCCTGCCGGTCGAAGGGAACCCAGGGTACATCGTCGTGCTCGGAATCTTCCTCACCTCGTTCTCGCTGGCGATTTTCTCGCACGCGCCGGGCGGGATCGGCGTGCTGGAACTTGTCTTCGTTGCCGGACTCAAGGATGTGCCGAGAATGACGACCCCCGTGATGAACGTGAACGCGCACATCGCGACGAGCACGCCGACCTCGGCC
>JAYTZZ010000099.1:0-4663 GCA_043741595.1 Hyphomicrobiales bacterium
GTCCGGCAGCACGAGCAGCGGCACGCGGCCATTCGGGTTCAGCGCCAGAAACTCCGGTGTCTGCGTTGCACCCGTCCCGCCGGCGACGTCCACAATCCGGAAAGGCAACCCGAGCTGATGCAGGAGCAGGCGCGGCTTGTAGCAGTTGCCTGAACTCTGCATCGAATAGAGCGTGTAAGCGTCGGCCATCTGAGACCCATAGACCGGTGCCGGCGATTCCGTCCAATTCGAAACGTTGCAAGTTAGATCAGTGTCGGTGATCGATGCAGCCCGCCCAAAATCCTTGCATCCCCGGGTCCTCGCCACTAGGGTCCGCGCCGCTTCGGAACCCGAGTGCCCAACATGGCCTTCCTTGCCGACTCGCTCGCCCGCATCAAGCCGTCCGCGACCATTGCGGTCACGGACAAGGCGCGCGTGCTGAAAGCCGCGGGGCGCGACATCATCGGCCTCGGCGCCGGCGAGCCGGATTTCGACACGCCCGACAACATCAAGGAAGCGGCGATCCGCGCCATTCGCGCCGGCAAGACCAAGTACACTGCGGTCGACGGCATCGTGGAATTGAAGGCCGCGATCGTCGCCAAGTTCAAGCGCGAGAACAACCTCGACTACACCGTGGATGAGGTCAGCGTCGGCACCGGCGGCAAGCAAGTGCTTTTCAACGCGCTGATGGCGACGCTCAACCCCGGGAACGAGGTGGTCATCCCCGCGCCGTACTGGGTGAGTTATCCGGAGATCGTGGCTCTCGCGGGCGCAACACCCGTGCCGGTCGAGACGACGCTTGCATCTGGATTCAAGCTGCTTCCGGTGGCGCTGGAGAAGGCGATCACCCCGAAGACCAAATGGGTGATCCTCAACTCGCCGTCGAACCCATCGGGTGCCGCATACACGCACGCCGAGTTGAAGGCGCTTGCCGCCGTCCTCATGAAGCACCCGCATGTCTGGGTGCTCACCGACGATATTTACGAGCACCTCGTTTACGACGGCTTCAAGTTCGCCACCCCGGCGGAGGTCGAGCCGGCGCTGAAGGCGCGCACGCTGACGTTGAACGGGGTGTCCAAGGCCTATTCCATGACCGGCTGGCGCATCGGCTATGGTGCCGGTCCGGCCGTGCTGATCAGGGCGATGGCCAAGCTCCAGTCGCAGTCGACCTCCAACCCTTCGTCGATCTCGCAGTGGGCGGCGGTGGAAGCGCTGAACGGCCCGCAGGATTTCATCCCGCAGAACGCGGAGACATTCCGCCAGCGGCGGGACCTCGTGGTGTCGATGCTGAATCAGACGCCGGGTATCACGTGCACGCGGCCAGAGGGGGCGTTCTATGTCTATCCGTCTTGTGCAGGCACGATCGGCAAGAAGACCCCCGCGGGCATGACGCTTGCAACCGACGAGGATTTCGTCACCGCGCTGCTAGAGGAGGAGGGCGTCGCCGTCGTGCAGGGCGCGGCGTTTGGCCTGTCGCCGTTCTTCCGCATTTCGTACGCGACCTCGACCGAGATGTTGGAAGACGCTTGCAGCCGTATTCAGCGCTTCTGCGCCAATCTGCGCTAGCTCAAGTCCACGGCGTGTTGAGTTGAAGAAGCTCGCGGAACTTCACCGCAGCCTCCGGGTGGCGGCTGAGGTTCGCCGCGGCGTTCTCGATGATGAGCGCGGGAAGCCCTCCACTAGCGTGATCGCCGGTGAGTTCTCCGATGCGAAGTTCGTAGATCGCTGCGCCGGCGGCTAGCGCGGTCACTTCGTTCGCGTATTTCAGCACCGTATCGATCATATGGTTGGCGGGGTCACGGATCATCGCCGAGTAGCTGACAACGCGATGGCGGGCGATGCTGGCGATCAGGTTGGCGCAGACGGCGACGAAGCTGCGATAGTCGAGCGGGGCGCCATCATCGGCGGCGAGTGCGTCGATCCACGCAATGTAGGCCATGCGCCGGGAAACAATGTTCTGATGGACCTTCAGCGTGAACCGGTCGGCGATTGCGGTCGCCACCGCGTGGATGTGGAGGTCGAACTCCGCCTCGTCGGCGAGTGCCGCAAGACTCCAGGCCCGAGTTGTGGCCCCGAAGGCCAGGGCCTCAGCCACGAGCGAAGAGCGCGGAGACAATCCGCGCGACGAGGCCGGTGTGAGCGTCGTCGGCGTGCTTGTCGCCGGACGGAAAGACGGTCGCGTCGACGCGTTCCAGAAACCGGCGTCCTGCCTCGACCTTATTGGGGTCGACGCGGAGGCGCCGCCCGCGGGTATCTTCCGGCTGCTCTCGCTGTTGGTCGTTGTCTGGCATCGTCGGCTGCTCCCGCCGGCATTATGCGTCGATTCCCGGGGGCGCTCTAGGCGCTCCTCGCCCGGTCTTCGTCGGCGTGGTCGGGAGCTAACACGCCCTTGAAATCGGCTAGGATCGTGGCGGCAAGCGCGGTTGCCGGCATCGGACGGCCAAAATGGAACCCCTGGACCTCGTCGCAGCCGCTGGCCCGGGCAAAGGCGGCGTGGCGCGCCGTCTCGACGCCCTCGACGCACACCTGCATCCCCATCGCATGGCCGAGAGCGGCGATTGTCCGCACGATCTTCTCGGCGGGCGCTCCCGGAGTGTCGAGGGCGTGCATGAAGCTTTGGTCGATCTTGATCTTGTCGAACGGGAACCGCCACAAGTAGCTGAGGCTCGAATAGCCGGTGCCGAAATCGTCCATGACTATGGAGGTGCCCAGCGCCTTCAGCCCCGCGAGTTCGGCCATCACGACCTCGCTGTCCTTCAAGAGCAGGCTCTCGGTGATCTCGAGCAGCAGCCGCTTCGGCTCGATGCCGCTCTCGGCGAGTGCAGCGGCGACCACGTCCCCGATGCTGTCCTTGCCAAATTGCGCCGGCGAAAGATTCACCGAAACCGTGAGGTGTTCGGGCCGGTGGGCCGCGGTGGCACAAGCCTCCTTGAGAACCCAGGCGCCAAGGCCGCCGATAGCGCCCATGCGCTCAGCGGCGGGGATGAAGTCACTCGGCGGAATGAAACCACCATCGGCTGTCGGCAACCGTGCCAGTGCTTCGAAACCGACGAGGGCCTCGCCGGGCTCGGCGTAGAGCGGCTGGAAATGTAGCGCGAAGCCGCCGTCGGTAATTGCCGTGTCGATGGCGCGTTCGAGGCGAAGGCGCGCGGTGAGTTCGCTGTCGAGATCGTGGCTGAAGAAGCGAATGCGGGCGCGACCCTCGGACTTGCCTTTGGCAAGCGCCAGTTCGCCGCTCTTGATGAGGCGTTCCGGGTCGCTGCCGTGATCGGGTGCGATAGCAACGCCAACGCTGACCGTCATCGAAACCTGTTCGCCGGCAAGCGGTACTGGCGCGATCATGGCGCGGGAGATCTTGAGGGCGAAGACTTCCGCGTCGGCGCGGTCGCGAGGTGCTTTCTGGATCATCGCAAATTCGTCGCCGGCGAGGCGGGCGACGATGTCATCGGGGCCGGCCACCGATTTGAGGCGTTCGGCGGCGATCTTGATCATCAGGTCGCCGGCAGCGAGGCCGAGGCGATCGTTGATGTCCTTGAAATGGTCGATGTCGATGCAATGGACGGCGAGAAGCTTGTGCGCGGGCAGCGACTCTGCGAGTGCCCGTGTCAGTTCCTCTTTCAGCCGGGCGCGGTTGGCGAGGCCAGAGAGCGCGTCAAAATTGGCGAGGAAATGGATGCGGGCGTCGGAGTGTTCCTGGTCCCGCTTGCGCAAATACCATGCGCCGGCGGGCAGGCCGAACGCGGCGGCGATGAGGAGGCCAAGGGCGCTAGCGGAAATTAGGAAGGTGCTCTCGTATTGCGCGCGCTTTGCCGTCTGGTCGATATAGGTTTCGACGACCGCCGTGATCTTGCCACCCTTGTCGAAGGTTGGAACGTAAGCTTCCGAGTAGAAGGCTGGCCGGCCGGGCGGTGTGCCTTCCTTCACCTCGATCGCCGGCGCGCCCATTTCGATGGCTTCCGCTGCTTCCGGGTTGTGTTCGGTCAATCCCTGTTTATCCGAGCCCTCCTCCGGCAGATCGTCGGAGACGAAGCGGGGCGTACCTTGCGCGTCGTAGACCTTGTAGAGGAAGACGCGGGCGACGACCTTGACCCGCGCAAGAAAGGCCCGCGTGTCCTCCGAAGGCGGCGTGCCAGCGGTCATCTTTTCGAGATCGGCGGTGTTGTCGGCGAGGAACTGAGTCCAGCGTGTGGCCGCCGAAACCGCGTCGTCGTGCAGCAGGCGGGTGATGGTCAGGCGCTCGACAGCCACCGCGCCGCCGATGAAAGCAGCGACCGCGAGGATGAGAAGGGCTACGCGCCTGTAGGACAAAAGGAATGACAATGGAGATCGCTCGCGACTCGTGGATGTCGACTATCGCCGGGATTCCTTGAACAACGCTGAAGAGCCCGTTTACCGTTTGGAAAGCAACCGGGCGTTGTGGGAGCAGGTGTTTCAGTATACAATCTATTGGTGAATAGCGGGTGTGGCGTCAGGAGCGTCGTATGCGTCCGGGCACATTGTCCTTTCCGAGCCGCGTCCTCGGGCTTTTCGTGGGTCTATTGGTCTCCTTCTTGGACACCGCCTACGCGCAAGTGGCTCCGCTCGCGCAGCCGCTGAACACTCCAAATCCGCCCACGGGCAGCAACGTCTCGAGTCCAGGCCAGAGCGGAAACTTGCTCTCTCTCTTCAGGGGACGAACTCCGTA
>JAYTZZ010000100.1:0-10765 GCA_043741595.1 Hyphomicrobiales bacterium
TGATCTGCTCTTCCGTAAACCTGATCCGCCTCATTCGTCCGTCCCTCCTGAAGGGCCGGACTCTAAATCTCCGTGGAGGAAATACTCAGTGGCAGGTCAGGGGCTACTCGCATCTATTGGCTACAAACCTGACCCGATCGATTGGGCGCGTAAGGCCGGACAAACCGCGATCGTAGCTTCGATAGCTTTTGTGGTTGCATCGGCGGCGCTTTTTTTGCTCGATCCTCCCTAGCGACCCACCTCGATCTTAAACTGACCCACTACCTAAACTGACACCCCTCCCGTTTTCGCCATATTAGATGCTACAGTCACCGTCGGCGCGGCAGATTCGTAGGTGCGTAGAGAGAGTTGAGTGGCATGGTCGATCTGAGGGCTGACTACCGGCGCGAGCCTTATGCCGACGACGCCGAGATGCTGTCGAAGCGGCTGTCCTCGTCTCTCGGTCGCGCCTCGCCGAAGAGCCCGACCGAAGCCCTCCAGCCTGAAGCCGTCCCCCCGCCGCCAACGCGCTCGCGCGCTGTCCGCCATCCGCTTGTCGTCTTCCTGAATTTCATCCTGACCGTAGTGATTGTTGCCGTGGTCGCCTTGGGCGGCGCGGTGTTTGCCGCCAAGGTGCAATTCGACAGGGCCAGCGATCTCGACCAGGCGCGCCCCATCACGCTGGAGCGCGGCGTTAGCCTCAGTGCGATTGCAGACCAGCTTCAAAAGGATGGCGTCATCGCCTCGAAATGGCTGTTCGTCGGCGGGGTGCTTCTCAATCGCCAGCAGGCAGCGTTGAAGGCCGGTGAATATCTCATTCCCGCGCACGCCTCGATGCGCGACATCATGGAAGCGATGGTGTCCGGCAAGGGCATTCTTTACTCCGTTTCGATACCCGAGGGACTGACCAGCGAGCAGATCATCGGGCGGCTGAACTCGGAGGAGATTCTCGGGGGTGACATCGCCGCCGTTCCGGCGGAAGGCTCGTTGCTTCCGGAGACCTACAAGTTTACCCGCGGCGACACCAAGCAGAGCATCATCGACCGCATGCAGCGCGAACGCGACCGCGTACTCGCCGATGTGTGGGCGCATCGCGCGCCGGACCTGCCTGTGACGACGCCGGAAGAGCTCGTGGTGTTGGCGTCAATCGTCGAAAAAGAAACGGCGCTCTCCGACGAGCGGAGCCGCGTTGCGGCGGTCTTCGTCAATCGCCTGCGCCTCAGCATGCGCCTGCAGTCTGACCCGACGGTGATCTACGGCATGTTCAAGGGAGCCGGGAAGCCGTCCGGGTTTGCGCTCTCCCGAACCGATCTCGAGAAGCCGTCGCCGTACAACACATATGTAGTCAACGGCTTGCCGCCGGCGCCAATCGCCAACCCCGGCCGCGCGTCGCTGGAGGCCGTAGCCAACCCGTCACGCACCCGCGACCTCTTCTTCGTCGCCGACGGCAGCGGCGGTCACGCTTTCGCGGAGACCTACGAGGCGCACCTGAAGAACGTCACCCGCTGGCGCGACATCAGCGCCAACAGCGGAGCGGCGGTCGCCAAGGCGCCGGCCCAAACCGACGGTATCAACGAGCCGATGGCGCTGACGCCGCCGGCCCCAGACGAGCCAGCCAATCCGGAGGCGGCGCCGGGGCAGTAACCGGGGGCCGCCACCGCGGCCCTTGAACCGGGCGCCTTTGGCGGCTTTGATACGGCGGGCGCCTGCTACGCCGACCGATTCTCTCGCCACCCGGGCCGCGCGATGCCTCTGTCCAGCATGACCGGCTTTGCTCGCGCCGACGGCGCTGGCGACGCCTATCGCTGGACCTGGGAGTTGCGGAGCGTCAACGGCAAGGGGCTCGACATCCGCCTCCGCCTGCCGCCGGGGTTCGAACATCTCGAGGCGGCGGTACGTGAGCGCGTCGGCGCCGGGCTCGTCCGCGGCAACGTCCAGGCTACCCTCACCATGCAGAGCGAGACCGGCGCCGGCCGCATCAAGATCAACGACGCCGTCCTCACCGAGGTGATTGCGGCGATGCGGCGGATCGGCGAACGCATCGAGGTGCAGCCGCCAACACTCGACGGGATTCTCGCCGTGCGCGGCGTGATGGAGACTGTCGACGCTACCGAGGATGAGGAATCTCGCGTGGCGCTCGCCGCGCTGATTCTGATGAACCTCGACGCAGCGCTTGCCGCCCTTGTCGTGGAGCGCCTGCGTGAGGGCAGGGCGATTGCCGGGGTGCTCGAAAACCGCCTCACCGAAATCGAGCGCCTCACACGCGCCGCTGAAGCATCGCCAGCGCGCACTCCGGAAGCCATTCGCGCGAAGCTCTCCGAGCAGATCGCGACGCTTCTGGAATCGACCCCATCGCTTGATCCAGACCGATTGCATCAGGAAGCGGTGCTGCTCGCCACGCGCGCCGACATTCGCGAGGAACTCGACCGCCTCGACGCACATATCGCCGCCGCGCGTTCGCTGCTGAAGGAGGAAGGCGCGGTCGGACGGCGCCTCGATTTTCTGGCGCAGGAGTTCAACCGCGAGGTCAACACGCTCTGCTCGAAGTCGAACGACCGCGCGCTGACGACCATCGGCCTCGAACTGAAGGCGCTGGTCGACCAGTTCCGCGAGCAGATCCAGAATCTGGAATGACAATGGCCGAATCCGCCCGGCGTGGCCTGATGCTGGTGCTCTCCTCTCCGTCAGGCGCGGGAAAATCGACGATTGCGCGACTGCTGCTCGAGCATTCGACCAACCTCGCGCTGTCGATCTCGGTGACAACGCGTGACCGGCGGCATAGCGAGGTCGAGGGCGTGCACTACTACTTCATCAGCCCGGCGAAGTTTAAGGAGATGCGCGACGGGGGCGAACTCCTCGAATGGGCGCTTGTCCACAACAACTATTACGCCACGCCGCGCCGACCGGTGGAGAAGGCGCTGGAGGAGGGGCGTGATGTCCTGTTCGATATCGACTGGCAGGGTACCCGCCAGCTCAAGGCGAAAATGGGCGACGACGTGGTCGGTGTGTTCGTCTTGCCGCCATCGATGAGAGAACTCCGCGCGCGGTTGGAGCGGCGGGCGGAGGATGCCAACGAGGTCATCAGCCGGCGACTTGCCAACGCGCGTGTCGAGATCCAGCACTGGTCGGAATACGAGTATGTGCTGGTGAACCGCGATCTGCAGGTGTCATACGACTCGGCGCGGGCGATCCTCGATGTCGAACGCGGCAAGCGCGAGCGCCCGCCACGCACCGACGCCAATCCTGCCGCGGAGGCCTGCCGCCGCAACAATCAGCCGTCGCTCTCGGCCTTCGTCGACGGCCTTCTCGCCGAGCCTGCAGGCAGGGTCTGACCGGCCGCCTGGCTCGCGGCGTTCGCGAGCCTGACGAAGCCGGCGACGTCGATCTCCTCAGCGCGGCGGGTCTCCTCGATGTCGGCGACGGAGAGCAACGCCAGCGCATCGAGCCCCAGCGTCTTGAGGCTCTGGCGCAACATCTTGCGGCGCTGACCGAAGGCGGCGGCGGCGACCCGCTCCAGCACGTCCGGATCGCAAGCGAGCGGAGCTTTCCGCGGAATGAGCTGGATAATCGACGAGGTGACCTTGGGTGGCGGCGTGAAAGCGCGTGGCGGCACATCGAACAGGATCTCGGCCTCCGACCGCCAGCCCGCGAGTACGCTCAGCCGGCCGTAGGTCTTCGAGCCGGACGGGGCGACGATGCGCTCGGCGACTTCCTTCTGGAACATGAGCGTCAGCGAGGCGAACCATGGCGGCCACGGCTCGGTGCGGAGCCAGCCGACTAGCAGCGGGGTGCCGACATTGTAGGGAAGGTTGGCGACGACCACTGTGCGACCGCGGGCAAAGCCCGCCATCTCGATGGCGAGCGCATCGGCGGAAACGACGGTGAGGCGGCCGGGGTAGCGGTCGGCAATTTCGCCGAGCGCGGCGATACAGCGCTCGTCGCGTTCGATGGCGACTACCCGAGCCGCTCCTTCAGCCAGTAGTGCCCGCGTGAGGCCGCCGGGGCCGGGGCCGACCTCGACGACGGTAGTCTTGGTCAGGTCGCCGGCGACGCGGGCGATGCGGGCAGTAAGGTTCAGGTCGAGAAGGAAATTCTGGCCGAGGGATTTTTTGGGCGCGATGCCGTAGCGGGCAATGACGTCGCGGAGCGGCGGCAGATCGTCGATCTGGCTCATTCGGCCATTTCGTTGCGGTGCAGTTCCGCCGCAAGCCGCAATGCCGCCGCCAGACTCGACGGATCGGCCTTGCCGCTCCCGGCGATGTCGAAAGCGGTGCCGTGGTCGGGCGACGTGCGCACAAAAGCAAGGCCGAGGGTGACGTTGACCGTCTCGGCGAAGGCGATGGTCTTCGCCGGGATGAGCGCCTGATCGTGATACATGCAGATCGCCGCGTCGTAGGTGGCGCGCGCCGCCGGGTGGAACATGGCGTCGGGCGACAATGGGCCCCGCGCATTGATGCCGGCGGCACGGAGCGCCGCGACAGCCGGGCGGATCATGCTCTCATCCTCCTCGCCAAGCGCGCCACTCTCGCCGCCATGGGGATTGAGACCGGCGAGCGCCAGCCGCGGTTCCGGCGTGGCGAAGCGTCGGCGAAGCTCGTGGGCGACGATCGTGGCGGTCTCGACGATGAGGCGCTCGGAGAGCGCCGCGGCGACTTCGCGGAGCGGGATGTGGATAGTAACCGGAACGGCTTTCAGGTCCGGGCCGGCGAGCATCATGACCGGCCGCGCCGGCTCGCCTGTCCAAGCTGCCGACAGTGTGCCCAGAAACTCGGTATGGCCAGGATGGCGGAAGCCCGCGTCGTAGAGCGTCTTCTTGGCGATCGGGTTGGTGACGACCGCGCTGGCGAACCCGGCGCGGACGTCGCCGACCGCGCGCGCAATCGCCTCGATCACCGCTTGGGCATTTTCGAGATTGGGCGTGCCGGGCGTCGCCTTGACCGTGGCATTGAGCGGCACGACGGGGAGCGCGTGGTCGAAGACGGCAACGGCTTCGGCGGGCGAGACGACTTCGATCTTGCAGTCGATGCCCATGAGGCGGGCGCGTTCGGTGAAGAGTGCCGGATCGGCGAGACAATAGAACGGCGGCAACGACAGTGCGCTGCGCCTTGCCCATGCGGCAAGCGTCACGTCGGGCCCAACCCCCGATGGCTCGCCCATGGTGAGCGCGAGAGGGGCGATCGGGCGTTGCTCCCGGGCCATCGCGACCTCAGCGGTACGAGATGATGGCGCGGTCGCGCAGTTCCTTGAGATAGTCCTTGCCGAGATCCGCCGCCTGCTTGAGGTAGAGATCGTTCTCGGCCTCGGCGCGAGCGGCGGAAGTGCTCTGGATATCGCGAGTGTTGCAGACAGCTATCAGTTCGATGCCCTGATCCGTCTGGTTCGGAGGCGCGGTTTTCCCGGACGGCGTTTCCATGACCTTCTGGCCCTGAGGGTCGACGAGCTGCGTCGAGTCGCGACGGCCGATGTCCTTGACCACCACGCCACGTAGAAGCTTGGCCTGCGCCAGACTCTGGTCGCAGCCCGCGAAACGCTGGCGGAACGCCTCCGCCTCGCGGCGGCGCTGCTGGAAGAGCCCCGCCGACGATCCCGACGGCACGACGAAGACGATCTGCTGGAGTGTGTACTCGGTAATCTTGAGGGCGCTCGGATCGCCTTTCGAGGCGATCGCCGCGGTCACCTCTTCGCTCTTGACCGACGCCTTCTGCGCCGTGCGCCGTTGCACAAGCTGCTGCCACGCGATCTGCGCGCGAAGGCGCTTCTTCAGGGACGATCCATCGATACCCTGGCTGCCAAGCGCCTTGGTGAGGCCCGGCGGTGTTAGTTTCAGGCGCTGCGCAATTGAGGCATAGGCCGCGTCGACCTGAGCCTCGGGAACCGCCAAACCGCGACGCTGGGCTTCGATCATCTGCAGCGTCTCGTCGATCAATTCCTCCATCGCCGCCTGTTGCGTCGCCTTGCCGCCGCCAAGGCGTGACAGCTTGGTTCGCTGGCCGATGTCGTAGGCGGTGATTGGCACATCGTTGACGAGCACGGGAATCGAGCTGTTGCTAACCGGGTGGACAAGCGGCTTGGCGTCCGCTGACTCATCGGTTGCGACGAGGGCCGCGGGCGCAGGCGTCGGCTTGTTACCGAACATGCCGCCACCGCTACTGTTGCACGCAGCCAGAAGCAGCCCGCAAAGGACGATGGCGGCCGCGCTGCCGGCGCTTTGGCGAAGGGTTGACGACACTGACCTGACCCCGAAGATGAACCTCGCCGAAGGCGAGGCATCATGACCAAGCGCGGAATCTACCACGTAGGAGGCGCGCTGCGTCATCGAGCGGGGCATCATGTTGTGGATTCAGGCGAAATGATGGGCGGGCCGTGACAGGCCACCCCGGCCGGCATCGGCTCAATTGCTGAGCTTGGTCAGATTGCTGGTGACGCTGGACTCGCCGAAGGTGCGCAACGCGACGCGGAAATTCAGGTAACGCGTCGGTTGGTCGCTGGCGTACGTCTCGCTGTAGGCGACTGAGAGCGTCAGGCATTCGTTGTCGAATGCCAGGCCGAAGCTATCGCTCGCGATCGACGCGCCCGATATGTCGTAGGTCATCGTGCCGAACGCGCGCCAGTTCTCGGCGAGATTGACGGACCCCGCACCACGTATCGCCTGAGCTGGCTTCAAGAGGCTGTTGCTCGGATTGTTGCGGAGGTAGAGGTACGTCGCCGACGCCGTCATCGGTCCGAACGCGGTCGTTGCCGCGACTTCCGCACGGTTCAGATCGAAATTCTGATCGTCGAAACGGCCACGCGCGGTAAAGCGCGGGCCCGTCCCGGTGTCCATACCCACTCCGGCGACATAATCCGAGAACATCGATTCAAGCCCGGAGTATGCGCCGACATTCGAAACCGGATCGGTCGCGAAGGAATTGGTCCCGGCGAGCTGAATCGACTGGCCAAACGACGCGTCGACCGATGCCCCGTTGGAGAAGGTGCCGTTGTAGCGGACCCCGAGATTTGCGCGCGTGCCGCCCTCAATCCGGTCGAAGCCCGAGAACTTGTCCCGGTCGAAGAGGTTGGACACATCGAACACCAGACTCTGCGCATCGTTGTTGGGCAGCGATCCCGCGCCCATTTCGTCGGGCCGCGCGATGATCTGCGCCATCGGTTCGATGATGTGGGTCGAGCTGCCGTCGGTTGCGAGTATCGGCAAGCTCCATTCCACACCAACCGCCGGCATGAATCGGAATGCCGTGCTGTTTGGATCAAGGCCGGCGGTGGTCGCCGCCGCGGACTGCCCGGTCATGAAGAACCCGTCGCCGCGCAGCGACGCAAACGGGGTGATGACCTGACCCATCGGACCGATGATGCGCCGCTGCCAGTCAATCGCCTTCGTCACGCGCACGGTATCGCCTGCCGTGCCGTGATAGAAAGTTCCGCCCGCCGTGAAGTCGTCGTCGGCGCCTCGAACCACATTGGCAACATTCGAGGTGAACGAGACCTCGCCGCCAAGAATCTCGTTGTCGGAGACGCGGTGGTAGTCGACGACCGGCGCGATAACGCCCTGCCGGTTCTGGTTGTATTGCGGGCCAGCCGCGGGATCTGTGAGAATCTGGAAATACGAGGCGCTGGCTTCGAAGAAGTTGCGATCCCTGAGGCCGGTCAGATGGACCGTCGAAATCGTCTCCGACCCGTCCTTGTTGAGTACGCTGTAGTCGCGCGTGAACATCCGGTCGGAACTTAGCGTTCCGTCCCAGCCCAACGTCCAGTCCTGATTGAGGGCGAATTCGCCGGTGGTCCTGATGCCGCCACGGATCTGTCGCTGGCCGGGCGAACCGGAAAAGGCGAGGGGATCGAGTTGGTAGATCGCGGCGCCGCGCAGCGAGTACTGGCCCTTCTCGAGACGGTGACGGAATTCGGCTTCGCCGAGCAGGCCTTGCCGCGAATAGACGGTCGGCGAGAAGGTGACGTCGTAATTCGGCGCGAGCGCCCAGTAGTACGGTAGAGTGAGATAAGCACCGACGCGCTGCGAATATCCGAAGCTTGGCGACAGGAACCCGGTCTTGCGCTTCACCGAAGGATCGGCGGTCGCGAAGTAGGGCAGCCATGCGATCGGCATGCCGAAGAACTCAAGGCGCGCATCCGTGAAGTAGATCATCTGCTCTTTGTGATTGACGACGATCTTCGCTGCCTTGACGTTCCACAGCGGGGGCTTCTCGGGATGGTCCTTGCACGGCTCGCACGCGGTGTAGACGCCGTTGACGAAGGTGGTGGTCTCGCCGCCGGTCCGCTCGGCCCGTTCGGCGGCGAAATGCGTGCGCTCGGGCGTGTCGACGCGGAGCGACTGAACGAAACCATCGCGGAAGTCGTCTGTGATGTCGAAGTAGTCGGAATAGAACGTGGCGCCGGAGGGATCGACGAGCTTGACGTTACCGGTCGCGATCAGCCGGCCGTTGCCCTTGTTGTAGGTGACCTTCTCGGCTTCGAGCGTGTACCCGGCGTAGTAGATCTTTACGTTGCCGACCGCCGCCACCTGATCCTTGTCGTAGTCGTAGACCATCTGGTCGGACTCGACGAGCATCTTCTCGTCAGGAGAGACCGCCGCTCCGGCGAATACGTTGAACTGCGTGCCGACATTTTGCGCGAAGGCGGGGAACGAGCAGCCGAGCACAAGCACAGCGACCGCCGCGACGATGGTCGCTCGCGCACGCGCTGCTGGACTGACGTGGCGCGGGTGCGCCCCCCTCATCCGTCCTCCAGGTGCAACAGCACCGTAATTCCAGCAAGCGTCGCAACGATCGCAGGTAGCCACGCCGCCAGCGGTGGCGGCACGATGCCGCCACTCCCCAAATCCCAAGCAATTTTCATCACAACATAAAGCATGAAGCCCACAGCCACGCCAGTAATAATCATGCGTCCGAGGTCCCTGGATCGGGAGAATCTAAGGGACACGTTGGCGGCGATAAGTACCATTGCCAAAAGGAGAATCGGGCGCGAGAGGAGCACGTTGTACTGCAGCTCGTAGCGGTCCGCGGAGACCCCTGCTCGGCGGCTGGAGGCGGCGAGCTCCCGGAGTTGCCAAAACGAAACCGAATCAAGCTGTAAGAAGGTTTGTTTCACCTCATTTGGGGTCAAATTAGTTGAAAGTGTGTATTCGGCGACACGTTTTGGGTTCGAACTGATGGCCGTGACGGTCGCGTCTTCGAGCCGCCACTTGCCCGGCTCGAAATGGGCCTTTGGGGCATCGACCCGCTCCCGAAAGTGCCCGTCGCTGTCGAAGACGTAGGCAGTGACCCCAACAAGGCCAAGGCCCTCGTCGAAGGACTGCACCGAACCGATGATCGACTCGACGCCGGCCGCCGATTGGCGCGCCCATACCGGACCATTGCCGTCGCCGCTTGGGACCGGTGCCTGACCGCCGCTGAATGCTTCGGCGGCGAGCGTGTTGGAGAACGACAGGAGCGAGGCGGCGAGCGGATTGTACACCGCTGTAGCAAAGATCCCGAACATCAGCCCGACGATGCAAGCGGGCAGGAGGAACTGCCAGGCAGAGACGCCGGCAGCGCGCGCCACCACCACCTCAAGCCGGCGGTTGGCGATGATGAAGGCGGCGATCGATCCGTAGAGAACGGCGAAGGGAAGGGACTCCTCAGAAATACTCGGTACCTTGAACAGCGCTGCCATGGCGAGCACGAGGCCAGCCGTAGCTTCGCCCTTGAACGCGCGATTGAAGAACTCGAAGTAAGTAACGGCGGCGATGAGCAAGAACGCGAGCGTGAAGATCGCGCTCACCATCTTGGCGAAATGGCGGGCGAAATAAAACGAGAGCGTGCGGCCGAGCATGATCGCTACCGCGCCGCAGCCGGAGCGCGCGTCATGAGCCCGCTGGCGCGGGCATAGAGTCGTTCGCCGAACGCCACGATCCAATCCGGCGGACGGAACTGGACGCCGGCGAGGATGAGCCAGATCGAAAGTCCCGTGAGGCCGATGGGTATCGCGTACATCGCGATGGCCGCGATGATGCTGGTCTCCGCCGGGAGGAACGCCGGAATGGCGCGCACAAGTACCGTCAGAAGAACCGCCGCCGCAATGGTGGCGGTGCGGCTCTGACGGGTGGACTGCGCCTGACCAAGAAACAAAAGCGGGATGAGCGCGAAAAGAAAACAGTAGAGCGGCGATGTCAGGCGATCGTGCAGCTCGGCGCGGAATTTACCAGGAAACTCGCGGAAGTACGGATCGGCGGGATCGGGGCTGAACAAGTATTCGGTCGGTCGCTCCATGGGCTTCAGCGTCGGGACCGTGCCGGTGCTGGCGAAGCTCGACAGGTCGAAGGCGTAGGACGAGAACTCGATCATCGAGATCGACTGATCGATCTTGCTGCGCTGCTGGATCGTACCGTTGCTCATGATGAGAAAGAGGCCGAGCGGATTCTCGAGGATCGCCCCCCTTTCAGCAATGTAGCTCAGCGTCTTGTCCGCCTCGCGATCGTCGGAAACGAATATTCCGCGGAGCGATCCATCCTGATTGCGGCTGCGCATGTGGAAGGTGAGCTGCGGCGTCAGCGAGACGAATCCGCCTTCCTGCATGAACTGCGTGATGATGTTGCCGCGGACGTTGGTGATGAGAAGCTGCCAGCTACGGAGCGCCAGCGGTGCAAAGTAGAGCGTCATCGACCCAACGACGAGCGTAGCGATGAACCCGACGACGAGTACCGGCTTCAATAGTGCAAACTGGCGCGCTCCGCTGGCATTGATGACGACGAGTTCGGAATCGCTGTTGAGCGAACTGAACGTGTAGATGACCGCGA